>JAGUZM010000116.1 GCA_020060805.1 Deltaproteobacteria bacterium
GGCGGAGGGGGCAAGTTTCCCTCACAGAGAAGTCGTAGAAAAGACCAGCCCGGGAGCCTTGGAACGCAAGAAAAGGCACCATCCCTTTCAGATGAAGCGGCCCCATGGAAACATCTCTGAACGCTTCTCGAAGTTGACTTATAACAAACTACGTGATCCTTGGGAATGGTAAATGAAACGATTTCCAAGACTTCACCCCTTTTTGCTGCAAAAAAATCCCCGGTTTCAATCTATTGAAGGACTCATGGAAATCGGATAAGATGCGTAGCTAACGTTCAAAAGTCTTTACATGGGCCACAAAAAGGGATCTCTTACAGCGAGCCGCACGTTGGCAAGGGCTGGAGCTTTTTATGGCGTGACTGGCGGGAGGGCGCCGTCTTTTCACGACTTATCTGTGGGGGAAGCCTCGGAACGCAAGAAAAGGCTCCAGCCCTTCCCTGGTGCGTCGGCCCCCATGCAAACACTTTTGAACGTTTCTGATGCGTTTTATCCCAGCCTTCAGAGAAGGAGAGAAATATTTCCATGGCGAGCAAACCCACTGTCCATGCATTGCGCCGATTCGTTGAACAACTCGTTGAGTCTGAGCGAACCCGGCAAGGAATCGGGGGGTGGTGGAAGAAGCCCCTCCTCGCTACAGGGGTCGTTGATGACCGGTTCGAGGCCCTACCCAGGATCGCTTTTCGTGAACACCTTCTGCCTCAGGACCTTCTGGCCACCGCGAGGTCCGTCGTCGTCTTCTTCATCCCCTTCCAGAAAGAACTGATCAAGGAAAACAAAAAAGGGGAGAGGCCGTGCCGAAGCTGGGGTGTCGCCTATGTGCAAACCAATGAGCTGATCGGCAAGGTGAGCGATGCCCTGGGAGACCTCCTGGCTCAGCATGGGTACAAATCGGGCTTAACCCCCGCCACTCACAACTTTGACGAAATACAACTCATGGCACGGTGGTCCCACAAACATCTGGGCCACATGGTGGGCCTGGGAAGGTTCGGCGTGCACCGCATGCTGATCACGCCCATGGGTTGTGCGGGGAGGCTCGGCAGCCTGGTTACAGAAGCGGATCTGGGGGATCACCCTCTGATAGAAACACCCGAGGCCTGCCTTCTCAAAGCAGGCCGGGAATGCGGAAAATGCATTGAAGCGTGCCCTGTTCACGCGATCAAGGAGAATGACTTCGCCCGTAGGGGTTGCTGGGACCGCCTCAAGGAGAACCGAAGCACCCTCGATTATTTCGCCGATCTGCCTGAATCAACCCATGTGTGCGGAAAATGTGCGGCCCTCATGCCATGCAGCTTCAAGAACCCGGTCAAAGAACTTTGAAATCAGCGCTCCGGGGCCGCTTCTCCACGGGCTGCCCGCAACTGCCTTGACCTTATTTCGCCTGACTGGCTGCTGCCTTGTACTTGGCGTACACGTCGTGGACTCTTCTTTTGAGTTCCTTGAGCTTTTTCGATTCCTCTTTGGACAGCCAGGAGGGTTCGCTGATCGAGAAAAGGGAGTTGCTGATCTCGTCCATGGCACGCTCCGTCGCTTCACACCATTCCAGGGTGCAGGCGTTGACCATTTTGGATGTGAAAGCGATCTCCTTCTCAAGGATCTCCAGCGACTTTTCCAGGTTGTCCACAAAGGCCGACCATCCCTCATAGACCTGCTTTCTCACCAACTCATCGGGCATCCCCATCTTTCATTTCCTCCTTTTCATGGTTTTCTGACTCTATACCATAATCCCGATCCCGGGCAAAGCGAGGGGTCCTGTCTTGACCGGCCGTTTCCCAAATCATTTCATGGCCCGTTTTGACGCCTTTTGTATCACTTCCAGGAAGGGGCGGTGACGAAGGCCCTGCCTTTTTCCCAGAAACCTTGGCCAGAATAAATAGAACACCTGCTATTGACAACTGCTACAGCTGTTATATTTTCTTGGGAGCAGAGACCTTCTGTTGGCCACCGGTTTGGAACGATCTTGAGAGCCCCTTCGTGGTCGCCCCTTGGGTCGGGAAAATGGGGGATTCTCGATCTCATCTTGGGCGCAACCGGCGCCGGATGATGTCATTTTAAAGGGCTTGGGGCTTTTTCATAACAAGGAGGCGCACGGATGAAGCGAGTCCTGGAGTTATTCGGATACGAAAAGGCATGTGCTCCGTTGAAGCAGCTGGAGGGAAAGCATGCAGAAAAGTACCGTCATTTCAGAGAACTCCTGAACCACAACCACCGCGCCCTCAGCCTCATGGCAGAGTTGGAGGAGATCTACTACGGGGGGAAACCCTTAACCCTTCAATCGGTCAGACAAAAATGCGAGGATCTTCTGTCGTCCGTCAACGCCCTTATTCCTGCTTTGAAACAAATCTCCCGAAAGGAGTTCCCTTACCTGGAGAGCCGTTGCGATACCTTTGGGAGGGAGGTTCGAGAAGAATTCAAAGTCGGGTTTCCCAGCGCCGATGACCGGCTGGTCCTTTCTCTGGGAGAGGTTACCCAGCAAAATCTGCGCGCCGTGGGCAACAAGGCGGGAAACTTAGGCATCATCAGGAACGTTTTGCGCCTTCCGGTCCCGGAGGGTTTTGCCGTCACAGCCCGCAGCTTCGATCGTTTCGTGGAGCATAACGGGCTGAGGGAATTCGTCGACGACGTACTGGCCCGCATTGACCCCGAATCTTCAGAGGCTCTCCCACAGGCAAGTGAAGCGTTGAGACTGCGTTTCGAGGAGGGGAAGATCCCGGAGGACGTCGCCGCCTCTTTGCTCAAGGCCTACGAAGATCTGGAGGAAAGGACACGGCCCGATGTGCGCATAGCCATGCGAAGCAGCGCTGTCAGAGAAGACACGGAAGCATCCTTCGCAGGCCAGTATGAAACCGTCCTGAATGTCACCCCTAAGGGGCTCCTGGACGCTTACAAGCGGGTCCTCAGCAGCAAGTATTCCCCGCGGGCAATCTCCTATCGTCTTCACTGTGGCTTGGACGATAGAGAAACCCCGATGGGTGTGGCAGGGCTCGCCATGGTGGATGCCCGGGCAAGCGGTGTGATCTACACGGCGGATCCTGCTGATCCATCCTCCAAATACGTGAAAATCAACGCCATCCGAGGGCTGGGGGAGACGCTGGTCTCCGGCAGCACATCACCCGATGTGATCCTGGTGAACCGGGACTCGGGCGCCATTGTGGAGAGAGCCCTATCTCCTAAGAAAATGCAGCTTGTGAATGCAGAAGGTGGCGGGACCCTGGTGATCCCTCTGGCCAGGGAGGATCAGGACCGCCCTGCCATCGACGACGAAACAGCCCTCAAGCTTTTTCAATACGGCCTGAAGCTGGAGGAGCATTTTGGAGGCCCTCAGGATATCGAGTGGGCGATGGATGACAGAGGGGATGTTTTTATCCTCCAGTCCCGCCCCTTGGCCGTCCTCCAGCCCGCAACGCTCCATGAGATAATAGAGGTCGATGAAGCAGCCCACCCGGTTCTCCTGTCGGGCGGTGCAACCGCTTCCCCCGGGGTGACCGCAGGCAGGGTGTGGGTAGTGAGGGCCGATGAGGGGCATGACACCGTTCCTGAGGACGCAGTCCTTGTGGCTCCCACGGCTTCACCGAACTATGCCGCCGAGATCCACAAAATCAGGGGTATTGTCACGGATATGGGTAGCGTTACGAGCCATCTGGCCTCGGTGGCGCGGGAGTTCGGTATTCCAGCCATCGTGGAGGCCAAGGAGGCTACTTCTTCGCTTAAGAACGGCCAATGGGTTACCCTCTGGGCTGACAACCGGACCGTGTACTCGGGAAACATTCAATCCCTTGTCAAAGGGATGCGTCGAACCAGCCGGCTCATGGTTGGAAGCCCTGGACATCTCAGGCTGGGACGGATCCTGGAGCGCATCGCGCCGCTGAACCTGACCGACCCCCAGTCACCCGACTTTTCACCCACTGGATGCAAGACGCTCCACGATATCATCCGATTCGCCCATGAACAGGCCATGAAAGCGATGTTCGGATACGGCGAAGTTGCAGAGAAGTTGCCGAGTTCCGTGAAACTCACCGGTAACATTCCCCTGCTCATCCATCTCATAGACCTTGGCGGCGGGCTGAGAGATGGGTTGACGAATTGCGACTTGGTGACGGCGGATTCCCTGAGGTCGATTCCGTTCACCTCTGTGTGGAAAGGCTTCATCCACCCCGGCGTAACCTGGACCGGCGCTATCGACATCACTCCCAGAAACGTCTTGACCCTGTTGTCGTCAAGCATCACTGCCGGGATGGAGGGCCCCCCAGGAGCGGTCGCCTATGCCATCATTTCCGGAGATTATCTCAACCTGAGCGCTCGGTTCGGCTATCATTTCGCCACCCTGGATACCCTTTGTGTTGACAACCCCGACCACAACTACGTGTCGCTCCAGTTCTCGGGTGGGGCTGGCCCTTTATTTGGCAGGGTCCTGAGGGTCCAATTTCTCGGAAAGGTTCTCCAGCGACTGGGGTTCGAGGTCACCCTGACAGGGGATCTCCTGGAGGCAGCATTAAACCGACACGACCGTGCCTCCACCATGGAAAAGCTCGACCAGATGGGGCGCCTTCTGGCTTGCAGCCATCTCCTGGACATGGCGATCCGCACGCAAGAAGACGTGGATCGGCTCGTAGAGTCCTTCTTTCGTGGAGAGTATAACCTCCTCGCTCGGAAGGCGGAAGGTGAGCCGGAGACATTTTACATTCATGGCGGTCACTGGCGCGTGGACGATGAAGGCGGTAAACCCATCTGCATCCAGGACGGCTCTCAGTGGGGCATGTGGCTGGGCTCCAGGGTCGCCTCGTTCATGGGAAAAATGATGGGCAGCAAGTACCAGGAGTTTCTGGATAACGTTGGTGCTTACTACTATTTTCCCCTGGCCATCGCCAAGGAAAGCTGGCTCCCTTCCGGTAAGGCCGGCGTCAGGGTTAAGCCGATTGGCGGAAGTATAGACCGGGCCGGAGGCCTGGCATTCGGGATCAGGGATATCAACAACTATTTTGTTTTCCGCATCAACGCCCTGGAGGGAAATGTTATTCTTTTTGAATTCCTCCGAGCTAAACGAATCCAGCGGGTTTCCGTGGAAAGAACGATTGATTCCAACCGGTGGTACGACCTCGGGGTTGAGCTCTCCGGAAACCGGATTCTCGGTCTCCTTGACGGTGAAGTCGTGCTCGAATACGAAGCGGATCGAACTTTGGAGGGATACGTGGGGTTGTGGACAAAGGCGGACTCCGTGACCGCCTTCGAGGGTTTGGTCACTGGAGCGGAGGGAATCCACAAGACGTACCCGTTCTAGCCCAACTTCCGCAGTTACGGTGGTATTTTTCACGTAACCTCTTGATATCACGCGAGCCGGCTGAAAAAGTCGTCACTACAAATCTCGTGTTTTATACCTTCTTGGCAGGGTTAGCTTGAGCCTTTCGATCGGCGATCGCGGGTCGGACCAAGGCAAGCGCTGTATGCAGGAGACCTTCTGACTTCCCCCCACCGGATGATAGAAAAATTCCTCCGATTCGTGAACGCCCACGCTGAATTCAAGCCCTATCTGGACAAAGGGCTTGCGGAGACCATTCTTTCAGCAGAAAAGAGCGTACAGCAAAGTATCTTCGAAACGCCCCAGACCTCAACTTCTGCTATCTGGACTACATCGTCACGGCAACAGGGTTGACCGGCGGAGGCATCGGCGGAGCTTTGTACGAGGAAATAGGGGCCGGCGTACAGGGAGGCCCTTGAACACGCCCTGAGGCGTTTGGCCCGGTTCAGGCCGAAATTCCTTGTCCTTGCCCTGGGGCTCGACGCCGCCAAGGGGGATCCCACCGGGTCGTGGCTCTTGAAACCCAAGGACTTTTTCGAAAATGGAAAAAGGATCGGCAAGGCGGGGCTTCCGACCCTCATTGTCCAGGAAGGGGGGTACAAGACCCAATCCCTCGGGATTAATGCCCGGCATTTTTTTGAGGGGGTCTGGGAAGGATTCAAGGAGACTCGACCGCCATCCTGATGTGCCTGGGTGGTGGGTCCTTTGGGTCGGATCAAGAAAACTGCTTGGAAATGGGGCTTCTAAGAAAGACTCAGCCGGGTAATTGAATGTGGAGCAATGCCTTAGAAGAGCGTTTTCAGGCATGAAAAAGATGTTCTTAGCCCTGAAAACGCCTACATTTGGGATCTTAATCTTTGAATATCAACCGAGTAGCTTGGTCCGACCCGCACTGGGACATTCTTGACGGTCCGATTGACGCAGACAAATTTGATTACCTTGTCAGGGATAGCATCGCATGTGGAGTGCCTTACGGACACGGGATAGATAGACAGCGGTTTCTGCAAGCCTTGTCGGTCGACACAAAGGAGATCGGGACAGACTGTCGACTAGCTCTGGCATACAGGGCGAAGGGGAGCCCTGCGATAGAGTCCCTACTGCTTGGTAGGTATCAGATGTATGGCGCGATATATTGGCACCATACTTTTCGGTGCATACAAGCGATGTTTGTACACGCGGCGGCAAGCACTTTTCGATCGCTAACTGCTGGAAAATGCAAATTGCGCGAGTGCCAAGTGGCAGCGACAACTCTAGCAGAAATATTGTATCACATGGTTGTCTGCGGGAAGTCAATTTCGGCTTGTCAACAAAGTTTGAAGGGCCGTGCCTTGCCAAAGGATTTTTTTCTTGAGCCACCGGCGAATATTGCAACAGAGAAAGCCCTCTCTTTTGTGTGGAGATTCGCAGATGACAGGAATCGAAGTATTCTAGAAAGATTGGCAAACAGGCAGTTATACAAAAGGGTTTTTGAAGTTAAACTTGGCGATCTGGGAGGACATATTGACTATTCGACGTTAAAGAACGATCTGATGCCACAGAATCGCGTTGTCTTGGCTGACAAGCTGGAAGATCGAATGATCGATAGCATCCATAAAAGCATGGCGGAGAGAGGACCGAGGGAATCCGTTAGCGAAAATGAGGCAAAGAAGCGGCACGAAGAGATATCAATGAAGTCTGTACCCCGAATTGTAATTGACTTTCCAGTGAGAGGGATACCTGATGAGAAAAACTTCCCAGGGGAGATTGGAGATCCTGCCAGAAAATATCTTTCAGGTCCGGTTAACCAAAGTATACCTCGAAGGAATGTCTTCTATACAGTCCGGACTTTACAATCCGAAATTGCAAGCCTCCGAATCTTCGCTGCGGAGGAACTGCATGAACTAAACCACCCTCGTCTGTAAGACGAGGGGTTCAAGAGGGGTCGATTGGAAATCGACTACATTTCCGGACGGGCCCTCGGGGCCGTCATGCCGGACTTGATCCGGCATCCAGAAATTCCATGTGCTCTGTGCACTGGATTCCGGCTTCCGCCGGAATGACAAGTCGCTTCGCGACAACGAAAACTTTTCTTCGCCTGAAGGCGAGGGGTTTCCACCATCCCCGATAGGGACACTAACCATGACCAACTCCTTTGGTTTTTCATATGATACAGTGAGGCGGCCCCTCCGGTCCTTCGCCAACCGTGATCACGCCTGTTTTTCAAGCCTCTCCGCAAATTGCTTGCCCGTCAGGATGGGTATGTTTTTGTAGGTGTGGAGGACGAGCAGGTGCCGGTCATGGCTCATGATGGAGCCTGCGTTTGCATCAACGGCGCAGGAGAGAAATATCTTATCTTGCGGGTCTTGAGGGACAGTACCGGCCGTACAGCAGCCCGACCAAGAATAATGATGGCGCTCGTCCTCAGAGCAAAGCCCCACTGGCAAAGGCATTGCGCGGAGGCTCAGAGCCGCTTTTTAGCGAACGCCCTCCCGGATGGAGTTTTCAGGTAGGTTTCGAAATCAATCGCTCGCTGGCGATCAGCAAAGGCTATCGCAGTCCTCAAATTCCAAGGTCGATATTTCGATGTATGAGGTACTTGTCCGGAGTTGTGTGCTTTGAGGCGAGTATCAAGGTTTTCTGTGAATCCCACGTAGAAATTCCCGGGATACTTTTCAGACCGGAGAATGTACACGTAGTAAAGGCTCATTGCGTAGACGTGGCTTGTCAGCATTTGCCGAACTTCAAAGTGGTCACACTCTTCCTGTAGTCCGTCCTCTCTTTAGCACGTTACTGAGATAGAAGAATGGCGTGCCGAGCCGTAGCTTGCAGACTATAAGGCTAGGAGCCCGCCCGACTTCGCCTTAAGGCTTCGTCGCGGCAGCCTTCGCATTCCGCCTCACTGCAAGCGAAGGCTGGTGGAGGCGGGGGTAGTCGAACCCCCGTCCGAAAATAATCCACTTAAGCATCTACATACTTAGCCTGATCTTTGGCATTCGCCCTCCGGGTCCCTTTCAGGCAAGGTCTCCGGAGGACTAACCTGAAGTAGATTCGCTTTCCCGAGACACAGGTTTTTCGGGTCAGCTACCCTGCTGTCCGGCGTTCTTTTCAACCCCGCAGGGGTGGATCGAGAGAACGTTGGCTGTCAAGCAGCCAAAGAGTACGCATAATCGTCTGCGTTTGTGTTTAACCCACCTGTTTTACGAGGCCAGGTGGGACCTCGGTATGCAGCTTAAGCTTACTTACCTCCGTCGAACCCAGTTCGCCCCCTCAAAAGATATGATTTGTTGAACAATACTAATAAAAATATATACCCAAATTGGAAAGGAGTCAACCCTTCGACGACCCTGCGCTTCTCCACCCTCCGCAGTGGTACTGCTACGGAGGACGGGCGCACTGGTGATGCTCAGGGTTCTTCCTTCGGCTACCCCGCCGAAGGAAATATCGCTGCGATCACCTTCGCCGGGTTCCCCCGCCCTTTCTTGCTCTATCTAGCTCCCGCTTCATGTCTTTTTCCTTGATCGCCTGGCGCTTATCCATTTTCCTCTTGCCCTTGGCAAGGGCAACTTCCACCTCGCCCATCCCTTCGAAAAATAGACCTTCAGGGGAATCATCGTGTACCCCTTCTCTTCGGTCTTCCCCGTGATGCGCTTGATTTCCTTTTTGGTGAGGAGGAGCTTCCGCGATCTCTTGGGGTCGAGGCTGAGATGGTGTGCATAGGGATAGGGAGTGATATCCATGTTGTAGAGGTAGAGTTCGCCCTTTCTCATCTTGGCATAACTGTCAACCAGGCTTACCTTTCCCTCTCGTAAGGATTTCACCTCAGGCCCAAGAAGGACCAATCCGGCCTCATAGACCTCATCGATAAAATAGTCGTGAGCAGCCTTCTTGTTGTGGCAAACGATCTTTCTTCCTGTCGATGGATCACCCATTTCAAAACCGAATCGAATCACGATATGGTGAGGATTCCGAAGGGGATACGCGCGTTCGTTCAATTGGCGACGAAGAGTTTTTTATCCAGCTCAGGGATAAGGCCCCTCATTTTGTTCAGCACCAGCTCGCGCACTTTGCTGGCCGTGTCCTGTTGGAATATTTCCTGAAGTTCCGCTCTCGCCTTCTCCAGGGAAAGAGAACGGATGATCTTCTTGATCATGGGAATGCCCCCTGAGTTCAGGCTCAATTCATCGAATCCGAGGGCTGTCAGGATAAGGGTGCACAGGGGATCACCAGCCATTTCACCGCACAACGCTACTCGAATTCCCGCGGCTTTGGCCGCCTGCACCACCTGGCGAATCATCCTCAGTATGGCGGGGTGAAAGGGCTGGTACATGTAAGCGACAAGCTCATTAACCCTGTCAATCGCCAGGGCATACTGAATCAGGTCATTGGTTCCCACGCTGAAGAAATCAACGTGCCGTGCCAGGATGTCCGCAACCGCAACGGCCGACGGAACCTCGATCATGATACCGACCTTGATCTTCCGGTCGTAGGCGATTCCCTCTTTGTCGAGATCATCCATCACCTCCTTCAGAATCTTCCGGGAATCAAGAAGTTCCTGGAGCCCGGAGATCATCGGAAAAATGATCTGGATGTTGCCGAAAGCGCTCGCCCGCAGGATCGCCCGCAACTGGGTTTTGAAGATCATGGGCTCTCTCAGGCAAAACCGGATGGCTCTCAACCCCAAAGCCGGGTTCGTCTCCTTGGTCGCCGCCTTGTCCGGCAAAAACCGGTCCCCTCCCATGTCCAGGGTTCGGATGGTCACGGGATCAGGAGCGATGATCTCCGCCACCTCCTTGTAGTCTTCGAAAAGCTCTACTTCCTTCGGCATGCCGCGGGCCTTCAGATAGAGATACTCGGTCCTGTAAAGACCAATGCCCTCTCCCCCGTGGTCTTTTGCAGCAGCCACGTCTTCCAGGAATTCAATGTTGGCCCTCACCGCGACCCGGTGCCCATCCACAGTCTCGGCCGGCAGGTGTGCCATTCGGATGATGCTCGATTCGATCCGTTCCTGTTCCAGCTGCTTTTCCTGGTACTGGATGATCATGTCGTCATCAGGGTCAAGGAACACCTCCCCCGTGGTGCCGTCCACGATCAGAAGGTTACCGTCCTGGACCTGGTGGGTCACGGTCTCAAGGCCTACGATCGCAGGGATTTTGAGGGACTGGGCCATGATCGCCGCGTGGGAGGTTCTCCCCCCCGCATCGGTGATAAAGCCCATGACTTTGCCTATGTTGATGGAGCTCGTGTCTCCCGGGGAAAGCTCATGAGCGACAATGATCACCCGCTCATTGATTTCAGCAAGGCTCTCCTGCTCTTTTCCTGCCAGGTTTATCAGAACCCTCTCCGCCACATACTCCACATCGTTCATCCGCTCTTTGATGTACTCATCCTCGATCTGTGCGAAGACTTTTGCGATATTTTGGACGGATTTCTTGAGCGCCCACTCGGCGTTGATCTTCTCTTCGAGAATAGCGGTGATCGTGGCATTGGAAAACATGCTGTCATCCATGATCATCAGGTGGGTGTCGAGGATGAATGCATGATGCTTGATCTGCTCCGGCATCTTGTTCTTGACGTCGATGATCTGCTGCTTTGCCGCCGCAAGGGCCTCCTTGAATCTTTCCACCTCCTGTTTTACCTGTCGTTCACCGATCAGGTACTGGTAGAGGATCTTAACCCTGGATCGATCCACCAGGCGAGCCCTGCCGATGACGATCCCCGGGGATACCGCGATCCCTTTCAGTGTGTGCCCTTTTCCCGCCTGACCCTGGCTCATTTCCCTTCACCGAATTTCTGCTCGAAGAGGACGCTCAGCGCTTGCAGCAACGCTTCCGAATCCTTACCCTCGGCCCTCACCTGCAACTCCGTGCCTCTCGGGCATGCGAGGGTGAGAACAGAAAGGATGCTGGATCCGTCCACCTCCTGTTCATCTTTCTTGAGGAAAAGCCGCGCATCGTATTGCCCGGCCAGGGCCACGATCTTCGCCGCAGCCCGTGCGTGCAACCCCAGTTCGTTATGGATTTTGAGTCTCCTGAAAATCTCCATAAGTGGAATTCGTCTCGCTCCTCCAGCGCATCAGGAGAGCTGCCTCGTTCTCTTCATGACCAGAGCGGCCCTGTAAATATCCCGGAAAGCGGCCCCTGTCTCGGCAGAGAGCTGCCCCGCGATGTCTTTCAGCGTCATCCCTCGGACGGAGAGAAGGTTCTGAATCTTTTCTTCTATCTCCTCGTCCAGGGGGGCTTCATCGGCCTCTTTGTCCTTGCCCGCCACCACCAGGGTAACCTCTCCCCGGACCTGATCCGGCTCCAGCTGGCGGAGAAGATCGCCCGCGGTGCCTCTCTTTACCGTTTCAAAAACCTTGGTCATCTCCCTGATCAGGACCACGGGCCGATCCCCGAAGACCTCCGCCAGGTCTTCGAACATCTCCCTGAGGCGATGGGGGGCCCCGAAAAAAACGATGGTCTGCGGCGTGCCGACCAGGCCCTTGAGTTCCTTCTTTCTCTTGGAGGCCTTGCTTGAGAGGTACCCCCAGAAGAGAAACTTCTCCCCCCGCAGTCCGGATACCGAGAGGGCCGAAGCCACGGCTGACGGCCCTGGAACGGGCATCACCCGAATCCCTTCTTCCAACGCCCGGCTGACGAGGTAAACCCCTGGGTCTGACACGCCCGGTGTCCCGGCATTGGTGATAAGAGCGATCCGCATCCCGGATTTCAGCTTCCGGATAAGCTCCGGCGTTTTTGCCCTCTGGTTGTGCTGATTGTACCGCGTCAACCTCGCCCTGATGCCGTGATGGTTGCAAAGGTTTCTGGAGTGCTCGGTGCTCTCCGCTGCGATGAGATCCGCGTCCTCAAGAACCCTCAGAGCCCTCAGGGTGATGTCTTCCAGGTTTCCGAGGGGCGTTGCAACCACGTAGAGGACGCCCCCGGTCCTTGCTTTTTCGTCGAGGGAATGCTCCATCTCTCCTTTCACGGCGCCCCCCAATCCATAACCCCTCTGTCCTGCAACCACGCTCATCGGACAAAGGCCCGGTCAATCATAGGAGAGGTCAAATGCGTTTCTCACCACCTCGATCTCGGTTATGCCGCCTCGGATATGGACGGCCACCACGTCGAACCGGGACCTGGCATCCACCACGCCGTGACTCTTCATGTAGGCGAGGGCCACTTTCGACAACTGCCGTCTTTTTCTCTTAGTGATCGACTCTTTGGCATACCCCAGGGAGCGGCCTTTTCGCGTCTTTATTTCAATGAACACCAAGGTGTCTCCGTCCCTCGCCACGAGGTCCACCTCACCCAAGGGGCAGCGGTAGTTTCGGGCAATGAACATGTACCCAAGACTTCTGATCTTCTTGAGGGCCAGGTCTTCTCCCAGCCTACCCAGATCAAGCCTTTCTTTCGTCACCCCAGAGCACTCCCCTGAACGTCATCCGGTGCAAAGGACAGGCACCGTGAGCTCTCAGAGCTGCGAGATGGTCCCGGGTGCCGTACCCTTTGTTCTCCCAGAACCCGTACTCGGGAAACGTGTCATGGTAGCAACGCATGATCCTGTCCCGGTAAACCTTTGCCACAATCGAGGCGGCAGAGATGTTCAAGCTGAGGCGGTCCCCTTTCTTGATGCACCTCTGGGGAAGGGGCGCAGGCACGTGATGGATCCCGTCCACCAGAAGGAAATCCGGAGCGGGGTCCAGGCTCAGCACGGCCCGTTTCATCGCTTCCAGGGAAGCCTTCAGGATATTATACTGGTCGATGTATCCGGCCGGCACGACACCGACTCCCACAGCGATGGCCGTCTCATGGATTACGAAGAAGGCCTTCTCCCTCGCCCTTTCCGTCATCTCCTTGGAATCCCTGATCCCCGCGATCTTCACCCCCTCCGGAAAGATGACCGCCGCCGCGACCACGGGTCCGGCCAAAGGCCCCCTGCCCGCCTCATCGACGCCCGCAATCAGGCTGTGTCCTGCACTGCGAGCCCAAGTCTCGAAGAACAGCACATCAATGCTTTCGGGAAGGGCGCTCTCAGGGAAAAGGGGCAGGTTTTGATGACGAGGGCAATCTGCTTTTTGCATGAAAGAGACTATGCCCGGGCTTCGCAAAAGGAGACTGACCAGCAGAGTGGCGAGAGAACAACTCTCCCCGCCATGAGACGGGGAGGGCGATCATCAGGTCCTTTTCTCCTTGATGCGTGCCGCCTTGCCTTTGAGTTTCCGCATGTAATAAAGCCTCGCCCTCCTCACTCGCCCTTTGGTGATGACATCAATCTTGTCGATGTTGGGTGAGTGGAGAGGGAAAATCCTTTCCACGCCGACGCCGTAAGAAACCTTGCGAACGGTAAAAGTGGCGCCCAGCCCGCCCCGCCTTCTCCTGATCACGACGCCTTGAAATACCTGTATCCGCTCCTTGTCTCCTTCCTTGATTCTCGAATGAACCCGAATGGTATCACCCGCCCTGAAGTCAGGGAGATCGAGTCGCATCTGCTCTCTTTCAAGATTCGTTATGAGTTTCATTTTTCCTCCTGATCGTCAGTGGTATTTTCCCACGAGCCTGTCCAATATGATCGCAGCAGCCGATCTCACGGAGAGGTGATTGTAACCCCTATCCGCTTCAATCGGGTCAAGAAAATAATCTGCCTCCTCGAAAACCGCATCATCAAGGCCCCACCCCGTGCCGAAAAGCACAAGGACCGCCTGGTCCGACCTCACCATATTCTTCGCTTCGTGATAGGTCAGTCCTTTGCTTTTCCGCCTGGAGGCGTCTGTTGCAACCAGAACGGGGACCCCTCCCTCCGTGCTGGAGATCTCCCTGACGCATTGTTCGAGAGAAGGGCTGATGGAGACGAGGTCAAACGCCTCTTTCCGAAGAACGTTGTACGTGGCGCCGTACCCCTCTGTCCAGTGCCGGATGATCCGCTCAGCCAGCTTCTGTTGATCCTCAAGGGGCGTGATGACAAAAAGCCTCCTCACGCCGAAGGTTCTAGCAAGCCTGGAAAGATCGTGGAGATCAAAACCCGTCACAGCGGAAGCGATTCTTTCGCCGTTCTTGTTGTAGACCGGGTAATGAATCAATCCCACGTAAAGGCGCATGACTGCTCAAAACCTCTCCGCCGTGAATACATCATCTCTGCCAGGTCTTCCCTCGTGCGCCTCAGGATCCGGCTTCGATCTTTCCTGCCTCCTCCTTCAGTTTTTCCAGTATCCTCCGGTCCTCTTCACTCAATCTGGCCTCGTTCAGCAGGTCCGGCCTTCTCTGGAGGGTTCGCCTGAGCGACTCCGTCCGCCGCCAAACCCGGATCTTTTCATGATCCCCTGACAGGAGGATTTCCGGAACCTCCTGTCCCCTGAAAACCCTCGGCCGTGTGTAATGGGGATACTCCAGGAGACCGTCTTGAAAACTGTCTTCAAGGTTGGATCTCTCCCCTCCCAGCACCCCGGGAACCAGCCGGCTTACGGCATCCACCACCACCATGGCCGCCAGTTCTCCGCCGCTCAAGACATAATCGCCGATGGACAACTCCATGTCCACGCAGCCCGTTCTCACCCTCTCATCGACGCCCTCGTAGCGGCCGCAGATCAGGATCAGGTGTCCCTTTTGCGATAAATCCCAGGCTGTGGGCTGATCGAATTTCCTCCCCTGCGGGGTAAGAAGGATGCTGAAGGGCTTGTTCTTTTCCCTTCCCACAGATTCCACTGCCCAGCAAATCGGCTCCGCTTTCATGACCATGCCCTCGCCGCCGCCGAACGGTCGGTCATCGGTCACTTTATGGGGGCCTTCGGCAAAATCGCGGATATTGACGAGCTTAATATCCACCAAACCTTTCTTGATCGCCCGCCCGAGGATGCTCTCCTCCAGAAAAGGCGGAAACAGATCGGGGAAAAGGGTGAGGATATCAAGCCTCATTCAGATCAAGAAGTCCCTCCAATTCCGAAATGATCATCCGCTTGTTTTCCAGGTCAATCTGCTTCACAACGTCATGGGTGGCGGGTATCAGAATCTCTTCCTTCCCTTCACCCACGACAAAGATATCATTGCTGCCGGTGGGGAGGATCTGCTTGATCTCGCCGATGAACACACCGGCCGCGGAGTACACCTTCAGGCCGATGAGCTCGTACCAGAAATACTCCCCCCCGGTTCGGCTCAGGGAGTCCTTGCTGGTGTAGATCTCGGCTCCCCGGTACTGTTCAGCTTCCTCCAAAGACTGCACTCCCTCCAGGCTCAGCAAAAAACACCTCTTGTGCGGCCTTACCGATAGGACCCGTACTTCCTCAATCCTTCCTGAAGATGCCTTAACATGAAGGGCTTTTGAGTTTAAGAAAGTCTCCGCAGACTCAGCGTAAGAGGTTATTTTCAGGCGGCCGTCAATCCCGTGTGGCCGGACCACCCTACCTATCAGGACCAAATCTTCCGGTGAAACCCTGGCCAAGGTCATTCAATGATTTCGAGCACAGATCGCTTGTTGATCTTGGTCGAGGCTGCGCTCAATATGGTTCTCATCGCCCTCGCGGTTCGGCCTTGTTTCCCGATCACTTTGCCCAGATCTTCCTTGGCCACTTTCAGTTCGATCACGGAAGTCTGCTCACCTTCGATTTCGGTCACGGTTACCTCTTCTGGTTTGTCAACCAACGCTTTCGCAATGTACGTAATCAGCTCCTTCATCTCCATAGCCCCTCCAATCAGATTCCCCTCAGAATCCATTCCGTGTCTTGGTTTACGAACCCTTAAGGAACCCTTCCCTTCTCAAAATGGCTCTGGCCGACTCTGAAACACTCGCCCCTTTCCCTAACCAGTAATCCACCTTGTCCCTGTGGAGCTTGACCGCCGCCGGATTCTTCTTTGGATCATAGGTGCCCAGGATCTCCAGGAATTTGCCATCCCGTGGGGCATCAGAATCCGCGGCCACAAGGCGATAAAATGGTCTCTTCGTTGCTCCCTTTCTCGACAGTCGTATGGTCACAGCCATGAACGTCACCACCCCCTTTTCCCTTCCAGTGCGCGTTTAATGTAAGATTGACGACAGGTTTGGAAACCCTTTCCTGGTCATATTTTCCATCATCTTCTTTGTTTGCGTAAAATTCTTCAGCAGCCGGTTGACATCCTGCACGCTCGTTCCGCTTCCCAGGGCGATTCGCCGTCTTCTGCTCCCGTTCAAAATCTTGTAGTTGCGCCTCTCCTGCTTCGTCATGGAGTTGATGATCGCCTCCACCTTCACCAGTTCCCTTTCATCAGGCTTAAGGGATTTGAGTTTCTTGAGCTCACCCATACCGGGAAGCATGCCCAAAATCTGCTCCATGGTCCCCAACTTTTTCACCTGCTTCAGCTGGGCTTGAAAATCCTCCAGGTCAAATTCCTTCTTCTTGAGCTTCTTGGCAAGCTTGAGCGCCTCTTTTTCATCGTATTCTTCTTGTGCTTTTTCAATCAGGGAGACCACGTCTCCCATGCCAAGGATTCGGGAAGCCATTCTCTCGGGAAAAAACGGCTCAAGGGCGTCCAGCTTCTCTCCCACCCCGATAAATTTGATGGGCTTCTTGGCCACGGCCCTGAGAGATAGGGCCGCACCCCCTCGGGCATCCCCTTCCATCTTTGTAAGGATGACCCCTGTGATGTCAAGGAGATCATTGAAGGTTTTTGCGACATTCACTGCATCCTGGCCTGTCATGGCATCGGCCACGAGCAGGATTTCCGCAGGGTGGATTTCCTCCTTGATCCTCACCAGCTCGGCCATCAGGCTTTCATCGATGTGGAGGCGTCCGGCCGTATCCATAACCAGGATGTCGGCTCCAACGGCTCCGGCCTTGCGAAGGGCGTCCCGGCAGATTTCCTCCGGTTTTAGTTCCTGGCCGGTGCCGTAAACCGGTATCCCGAGCTGAGACCCCAGTTTTGTCAGCTGATCCACGGCCGCGGGCCTGTACACATCCGCGGGCACCAGAAAGGGGTTTCTCCCCTGACGCCGAAGGTGGAGAGCCAGTTTACCGGCCGTGGTCGTCTTGCCGGACCCCTGGAGCCCCACC
>JAGUZM010000384.1 GCA_020060805.1 Deltaproteobacteria bacterium
CCCTCGCAGCAACCGGCAAAAAGCCGATCCTTTTCCTGGATGAACCCTGTCTATCAGGCTATGGGTCGGCGTTCACGGCCCTCGAGCGGCACGACGTGATCTCCATGATCGGGGAAGTGATCTCCTATTTGAAGGAAAGAACCGAGGCCCTCGTCGGCATTCATTGCTGCGGCAACACGGATTGGTCCATGATCCTGGAGACTGGGCCGGACATCATCAGCTTCGATGCCTTCTCGTACAGGGACCATTTTTTCCTCTACCCCGGAGCGATCCGACGGTTCCTGGAGCGGGGCGGGGTCATCGCCTGGGGCATCATTCCCACAGGAGATCTTGCCGGAACAGCCTCTCTGGATCAGCTTGTCTCCATGCTGGGAGCGGCTCTCGCCAAGCTCGAAGGCCTGGGCCTGGATCCCAAAGATGTGGCGAACCGTTCTCTGCTGTCGCCCTCCTGCGGGATGGGCGTGACGGATGTGCGCAAGGCCTCCGAGGTCTTCGACCTCCTCCCTCAGCTGTCCACGGCATGCGCGGGCCTGGCCTGACCCCTTGCCACGGGCCGCATCAATAGATCCTTTCCAGGAACCCCGCAGTTTCAGGGTAATTCTCCGGCGCGAGGACGAGGAGGTGCTCCTCGATTTTCCGGCCGTCGATATAATCGCTCAGGAAGAACGGGGTTCCATCCGTTCGCAGGATCGCACCGCCGGCTGCCTCGAGAATGACGCAAACCGCGGAAAGGTCCTTGTAGGATTCGTTGGCGACGATAGCGGCTTCAGCCCGGCCCATGGCCACATAGCAGACGTGGGCCGCCACGCACCCGAAGGTCCGCACCTTGCCGGGGAAAGTGCAGTAGTAGTCCTGATGAAACCGTGAATAGGTCAGGAGAACGCTCTCGTCGTTGATGTTGTCCTGTTCTGAAATGTGGATCCTCTCCTCACCCCGGTAAGCCTTGTGCCCGGCCCGGGCGTGAAAGAGGTCCCCGGTCACGGGCATGTAAAACACGCCGAACAGGGGCCAGAAGTTTTCAAGGAGCGCGATCGAGGTCCCCCAGAGCGGTATCCCCGCCTGGAAGTTGGCGACCCCGTCCAGGGCGTCATAAATCCACAGGTATCGCTTCCCCTCGTGCGTGTACCCCTCATCGTAGCCCTCGTTGCCGCTGTAGACCTGATGATCAGGGAAGCGGGAGTGGAGCTGGTCTTTGAAAAATCCCCTGAGGTGAAGCTCGGCCTCGGTGACGAGGCCTTCATCAAATTTGAGTTCCGCCCTCCCTTTCCCGTAAAAGGGAAGGGCCTCCTGGCCGGCGCGACGGATCACCTCCATCGCAAAGCGCGCTAAATTCTCAATCCCATCATCCTTCGTGTGAGCCATACCACCTCCTCTAATCATTTGTCATTGAACCCTCCCCTCACGGCGGAGGACCCGGATAGGTTCTTCCGATGCAGGGCAAAACCGATCGCTTGAAATTCGAATCACGAATATCGAAATTGAGCTTAGCCCCCTTCGAGGGGGTCACCTGAGGCCACCCGGCCTGGGGGCAGAAAGGCCGTTTGTCGCAAGGAGCCCTTCCTCTGGCACGTGGCACCACGGCTCAGAACACCCCCATGTCGTGAAGATAATGGTAGACCACGATGCCCACGGCCGTGGACAGGTTCAGGCTCCTCACCTTCCCCCAGATGGGGATGGCATAGGAGGGGTAACGTTCCATGACCTGGGAAGGGAGGCCGGTGCTCTCTTTTCCGAAAAGCAGGTAATCCCCACGACCCACCTTGGCCTTCGTGTAGTCCTCCCTCGCACGGGCGCTGAAGGCGATCATTCTCGCCCCCCAGTCCATTCCCTTCAGCAACGCGTCCAGGTCCGGGTGATGCCTGACATCCACCTCCTGCCAGTAATCGAGCCCGGCCCTCTTCAGATGTTTGTCATCCACCCCGAACCCGAGGGGGTGGATGAGATGCAACGCAATCTCCGCAGCTCCGCAGAGGCGGGCGATGTTACCCGTGTTCGCGGGGATTTGAGGATGAAGCAGGACCACATGAAGGACCGGGTGATCGATGATCCGGCGGGCATCCGTCATGGCGCAAAGTCACTCCCCCTCAGGGCGGTTTTTTTTCTCAAGAATACCCCTGATTTCTCGAACAATGGGGCCCTCCTTTTCCCACAGAGCGCAGCTGTTGACGAGGTACGCAAGCCCCTCCATCTCTTCCAGGGTGCGGGGAACCGGCCGCGGCTGCCGCATCTGGTGGGTCCAGTAGCCGTGGAGTGCGGCCTGAACCATCACCACGAGCAGGTGGGTGAGGTGCGCGCACCCTTCCACCCCGCCCATGAGTTTATGCACCCTGTCGCTGAAACCGCTCTTGATCTCCACCCCGACGATTCTCCGAACGCTCTCCCGGGTGGTCCGGCAGTCTTCCCGGGGTACGTGCCGCATCTCGACTTCTGCGTCAAGAATGCGCAAAGGCATGTCTCCCACCAGCAGGTAGATGACCATGTCGTGGATCAGGCCTTTTTCTCTCACCTCTCCTGCCAGATCATAAATGGGATGGAAACGTTCGTCCGTCAGCCTTCCCTCGACGATCACCTTTTCCCCCTCCAGGGCATAGGTCCTGAAGCCGAGATCACGACTGTGGATGGGATTGCCTGGTATCATGTCTTTGAGGGTCGTCATGCTTTCACTCAGCCCTTCTTCGCCGGGTTGCCCTGCCCGGTGAACTGGCGGCGATCAACGGGAAGGGTTTCACTCCTGGAATGGCCGCAGGGAGCCGCAGTCCGGGCACTGCCAGTTCACCCCGCTGCAAGTCAGCCCCCACAGGTTTTCCTCCATGCAGGTGTTGCAAATCTGAAACCCGCAGGGACAGGTCCAGCAAAAGGGCTGGCCTTCGTCGCAGCAGCTGCAGTGGTAGGTCCTTTTCTTCCGCTCCCTTTTTGCCCCAGAACCCGCTCCCATCCCGCTCTCCCCCATCCCCGTCAAAGTTGAATCATCGGCGAAGGAGAATCCTGCTCGCTCACAAGAACCCTGGTCCCATGAAGGCCGCGCATCGACAGGGCATGGGTCACGGCTTTCATCGCCTTTTCAGGGGTGTTGTTCGTCGCGCTCAAGTGGGCAAGGACGACACAGTTCAGCCCTTCGTGACATAGATTGGCCAGCAGCTCCGCAGCTTCCCGGTTGGACAGATGGCCGTCGGGCCCCTTGATTCTCCTTTTCAACTCCAAGGGGTAAGGCCCCTCTTCCAGCATCTTTGTGTCATGGTTGGATTCGATGATCAGGCCGTGGCATCCGGCCAGGCGATGTTCAACCACGTCCGTGCTCCGGCCGAGATCGGTCAGCAGACCCAGCCTCACCCCTGCGGAGGAAAGGACAAGCCCGATGGGGTCTGCGGCGTCATGGCATTTGGTGAAGGTTTCCACCCAGAGGTCATGGATGGTGAGGCTTTGGCCGGTGTGAATCGTCACGGGCCGTGGAAGGCTCCCCAGGGCTCTCATGCTCCTTCTGAGGGTGGACGCGTTACTGTAGACGGGCAGATCGAACCTTCTCGCCAGCGGCCCGACCCCTTTGACATGGTCGGTGTGTTCATGGGTGATGACGATGCCGTCCAGGGTGCCCGGCTCTACACCGACCTGTTCGAGCCTTCGCATCAACTCCTGGCAGCTCAGGCCGGCGTCGATCAGAACCCTTGCTTCTCCGCTCTCCACGTAGCACGCATTCCCGCCGCTCCCCGAAGCAAGCACAGCGAACCGCATCAGTAGCCCCTCCCCTTTTCCCGGCGATCCGTCTTTCCCGGAAGGATTGCTCCTGGGGAAGACGCCGGAGGGCGGGGAACCTCGACCCGGTGCGATCGAAAATCATTGCACGCCGCTGTGGCCGAAACCTCCTTTTCCTCTCTTCGTTGCATCCAGGTTGTCCACCTCCATGAGCTCCGCTCTGCACACCTCCGAGACGATCATCTGGGCGATCCGGTCTCCCCTTTTGATCACGAAGGGCTTCTCTCCCCAGTTGATCATGACGACGCCGATTTCTCCCCGGTAGTCGGAATCGATCGTCCCGGGAGAGTTGACCATCCCGATGCCGTGGTTCAGGGCAAGACCGCTCCTGGGCCTGATCTGCGCTTCATACCCCCGGGGCAGGGAGACGGCCACGCCCGTGGGGACCAGCTTGATCTCCCCGGGGTTGAGGACGATCTCCTCTTTGACCGCAGCCCTGAGATCCATGCCCGAGGATCCTTCCGTCCCGTAGGATGGAAGGGGCATGTCGCGGCCGTCCCCCAGGCGCATGATGGAAATTCGAACGGTCCCTGATCTTTCCTCTTTCACCCCCGGCCTCAGCTCTCTCCGTCAAAATCAAGACAGGATATGTCCAGATCCCCTTTCTCAAACGGGCCGAGCGTGGCCAGGGAGACCCGCCCTGTCTCAAAAATCTCCCCGGCTATGGCAACCACTTCATCCACCCGCACTCTCTCCAGTTCCTGGACCACCTCGTCGAAGGGAATGTAGCGGCCGAAAACATATTCGTTCTTGGCGAGGCGCGTCATTCTGGCGTCCGTGCTTTCCGCGCCCAGGAAGATGCTCCCGATGAGGTACTCCCGGGTTGCGGCAAGATCCGAATCGGTGATCTCTCCGGCCTTGACCTTCCTGATCTCCCGGTTGATCACCTGCACGGCCCGGTTGACTTCTCTGGCCTCGGTTGCGAGATAGATGCCGAGCATCCCCGTGTCCATGTAAGGCATCAGGAAAGTGTAAACCGAGTAGGCAAGCCCCCTCTTCTCCCGTATTTCCTGGAATAGACGAGAGCTCATGTTTCCACCCAGGATGGTGCTCAGGATGGCCGCGGCAAACCTCTGATCACCGGAGAGGTGCGGGGCTTTCCCTCCCAAGCAGACATGCACCTGCTCCAGTTTCTTGTAGTGCGAGAGGACACCCGCGTGGATCTCGGGAGCGCTCCGGGTCTGGCGGATTTCTTCGGCCTGGAGGTCTTCAAAGAAGGGCCTGAAGCACTCCACCAGTGCTTCATGATCCAGGTTTCCCGCCGCTGCCACAACCACCCGCTCGGGCGTGTGAAATCGCTTGATGTAATCGAGGATCGCTTCTTTCTTGACCGCTGAAACCGTCTGGGGCGTGCCCAGAACCGGCATGCCGATGGGATGGTTCATGAAGAAGAACTGGTTGAAGAGAACATGGATGTGTTCGTCGGGCGTATCCTCGAGGCTGCTGATCTCCTGGAGAATCACCTGCCTCTCTCGGTTCATCTCCTGCAGATCGAATGTGGAATGGAGGAAGATGTCGGAGAGAATCCCCGCCAGGGGCCGGAAGTGTTTGTCCAGGACCCTCGAATGGAAGCAGGTGTATTCGGTGCCGGTGAAGGCGTTGGAAAGGCCGCCGATGGCGTCCAGTTCCTTGGCGATGTCGAGGCTGGTTCGGGATCGCGTCCCCTTGAAGATCATGTGTTCGATGAAGTGGGAGATGCCGTTCTCATCCGGCACCTCATCCCTGGACCCCGCACCTACCCATATGCCAAGGGAGATGGACCTGAAATGGCCCAGCCTCTCGGAGATCACCCTGACGCCGTTGTCCAGAACCGTTTTACGATACATCGCTCAGGCTTTCACCCAGGGCAGCCTTGCGGGAGAGGGCGATCCGTCCGTTCTTGTCGATCTCCAGGACTTTCACGAGCACCTCGTCCCCTTCTTTCAGGATATCCGTCACCTTGTTGACCCTTTCCTTGTCCAGCTGGGAAATGTGGATCAGGCCGTCCGTGCCGGGGATGATTTCCACAAAAGCGCCGAAGTCCATGATCTTTCTCACCCTGCCCATGTAGAGCTTTCCCACCTCGGCGTCCTGCGCGATTTTGCTGATCATGCTGACCGCCATCTTCGCCCTCTGCCCGTCCAGGGATGCGATGATCACCTTTCCTTCGTCGTCCACTTCGATTCTCGAACTGGTGGCGTTGCTGATCTCCTTGATCACTTTGCCTCCCGGCCCGATGAGGAGTCTCACCTTTTCGGGTTTGATCTGGATGGTGGTGATGACCGGCGCGTACTGCGACACGGCGCCCCTCGGCCTGGATATCGCCTTGTTCATCTCTTTCAGGATGTGGAGCCTCGCTCTCCGTGCCTGTTCGAGGGCTTCTCTCATCACATCCTTCGTCACCCCGTCCACCTTGATGTCCATCTGCAGGGCCGTGACCCCGGATTCGGTGCCCGTGACCTTGAAATCCATGTCCCCGTAATGGTCTTCGTCCCCGATGATGTCCGTGAGGACGACCATCTTGCGGCCGTCTGAGATCAGCCCCATGGCCACGCCGGCCACGGCTTCCTTCAGGGGCACCCCCGCGTCCATGAGGGACAGGGACCCGCCGCAGACGCTCGCCATGGAGGAGGACCCGTTGGATTCGAGGATCTCCGAGACGACCCTGACCGTGTACTGAAATTCTTCCTTGGCCGGGACCACGGGCGCGAGGGCGCGCAGGGCCAGGGCCCCATGCCCGATCTCCCGCCTCCCGGGCCCGCCGAGCCTTTTCACCTCCCCCACGGAGTAAGGGGGAAAGTTGTAGTGGAACATGAAATTCCTGAACTGCTCGCCGTAGATGGTCTCTATCCGCTGTTCGTCCGTTCCCGTCCCGAGGGTGGTGAGGACCATCGCCTGCGTCTCTCCCCGGGTGAAGAGGGCGGAGCCGTGAACCCTGGGAAGGATGCCGACCACGCACTCGATGGGCCGCACTTCGTCGAAGGCGCGGCCGTCGATCCTTTTTCCTTCCTCCAGAATCAAGGCGCGGACCATCTTCTTCTCGGTCTCGTAGAGGACTTCCTGGATTTCCGGCTCTTTCTCCGGCTCGTCCTCTCCGAAGGCTTTCAAGGCTTTCGACAGAACGTCATCCCTTTTCTTCTGGCGCGCCTGCTTCTCCGGCGTGCGAATGACTTCCTGAAGCATCGGCCCCGCCATTTCGGAAACCTTCGTTGCCAGGGTTTCGTCCCGGACAGGCGCAGGGGTCTCCCTCTTGGGTTTGCCCGCTTCCTCCTTGATTTCTTCCTGCATGTCGAGCAAAGGCTGCAGGGCCTGATGCCCGAAAAAGACAGCCTCGATCATGTCCGCTTCGGGGACGAACTTTCCCCCGCCCTCCACCATCACCACGGCCGAGCGGCTGCCGGCCACGATGAGGTTGATGTCGCTTTCGTCCTGCTGGCTCAGGGGAGGGTTGGCGATAAATCGTCCGTCCACCCGGCCGACCCTGACCGCTGCGATAGGCCCGCCGAAGGGGATATCCGACACCTCCAGCGCCGTCGATGCCGCCACCACCGCGAGAACGTCCGCCTCGAATTCCTTGTCCGTCGAGAGCACCGTCGCGATGATTTGCGTCTCATACCTGTAGTTGTCCGGGAAAAGAGGTCTCAGGGGCCTGTCGATGAGGCGGGACACCAGGGTCTCCCTCTCGCTCGGCCTTCCCATGTCCCTGCGGAAGTAGTTGCCCGGGATTCTGCCGCCCGCATAGGACATCTCCTGATACTCGACCGTCAGGGGGAGAAAATCCACCCCTTCCCTGACGTCATTGCTTGCCACAACGCTCACGAGAACAACGGTCTCCCCCATGGTCACCACCGCCGACCCGCTCGCCTGTCTGGCGATGCGGCCCGTTTCGATATGTATGGTCTGCCCGTTGATGTCTCTTGAAGAACTTTTGATCATCCGTTGGTCCGTCCTTTCACTGAAATGGCCTATCCGGTCCCGCATGCTCGAAGTCGTTCCGGCAGGCTGTGCCTACCCTAAGCTCTCTACTTACGGAGGCCGAGTTCTTTGATGATGGTCTGGTATCGCGCAAAATCCGTTCTCCTCAGATAGTTGAGCAGCCTTCTTCTCTGGCCGACCAGCTTGAGCAGTCCCCTTCGCGAATGGTGATCCTTTTTGTGCACCTTGAAATGATCCGCGAGGTAGTTGATCCGGTTGCTGAGAATGGCCACCTGCACTTCCGGCGAGCCCGTGTCTTTTTCGTGGAGCTGAAAACGATTGATGATCTCTTTCTTGACTTCTCCTTTTAGAACCACAGTTGGTACCTCCTTTGACATTGTTAATAAGGGTTAGACGGGTGAAATATCCGAACCGCTTTGAGCCTGGACGAGCGCGCGGCCCCGGCAGCCCCCGTTTTCATCACAGCCACGAGGCCGTCGCTGGCCACGATCTTCACGTGCCCCTCGGCCTCGCGAGGCGGGCCGGCGCCCCTCCTCAGTTCCTCCCACTGCGGCTGGTAACCCTGCCTGATCCTGGCAGCGGCCGCTTCATCCACCTGCACCTCCTGCATGTCGGGCAAAGACGCCTCCAGGGGAATCATTTCTTGCTCCAGGGTCTCCCGGGCCACGGGGGATTCAAGGGTTCCTGAGTCCAGGGCACGGTCCACGGTGAAAGACCCGCTCCCCAGCCTCCGGAGAGTTTTCAGATGCGCCCCCGTCCCCAAACGCCTTCCCAGGTCGGCAGCCAAGCTCCGGATATACGTTCCGCCGGAGCAGGCGACCGTCACGGTCACATCCGGCAGGTCGACGGCCTCGACATCGAGACGATAGATCGTCACCGTTCTCTTTTCCAGGTCCGGCCGAATCCCCTTTCTGGCCAGGTCATAGGCCCTTCTACCCTGCACCTTGACCGCCGAGAAGACGGGCGGCACCTGCTCGATCTCGCCCACAAAACGGCGGGCGCATGCTTCAAGCCAGCCAGGCTCCAGGCCGGCTACGGGGGTCGTCTTCACGATGCGCCCCGTTGGATCCATCGTGTCCGTCTCCATCCCCAACCGGATCGTCGCCCGGTACAGCTTCACCCCTCCCATGAGAAACGGAGAGAGCTTGGTCCCCTGGCCGACGAGAATGACCAGCAGGCCTGTGGCAAAGGGATCCAGGGTCCCGGCATGGCCGACCTTTTTCACAGCCAGGACACGTCTCACCTTCCGGACGACGTTGAACGAGGTCTCTCCCTCGTTCTTGTCCATGAGAAGCACGCCGTCGCGAGAATCAGCCATCACTCCTTTGGTTCACCCGAATCCGCAGAGTCCTCGCCTCTGATCCGCTCGAAGAGTTTCTCCATGTGGTCCGCTGTCGCCAGGGAGGGGTCGTGCTTGAAGACGATGTCCGGCACGTGCCTGAGGGCCAGGCGCAGGCCTATCTCCCTCTTGATGAACCCCTTGGCGCTGTCAAGCCCGGCCTGGGCCTCGAGGATCCTCTCCTCGTCGCCCATCAGGCTGTAGAATACCCTCGCGAACCTGAGGTCGTTGCTCACGGATATCCCTGTCAGGGTGATTCCCTTGACCCTGGGATCCTTCACTCGTCTCATCAGCAGATCGGCCATTTCCCTCAAAACCTGGTCGCCGATCCGATTCGCTCTGCGGCCGGGCAGCATACCCCTCCTCGTTCATGAAGCCTTTTTCTTTTCACCCGACGGTCCTGTTGCCGGGGTCAGAGGTTCAGGATCTCGACTCTGGAATCAACGATCTCGGCCAGGTAAAGAGATTCCACAAAGGCAAGAATATTGCTCAGGGAAGAGTCGATGTGGCGCCGGTCATTCCCCACCGTGCTGATCCCGAGCTCGATCACCCCCCACTTGTCGTTGGATCCGATCTCCGCCACCGCCGCGTTGAACCGATGCTTCACTTTGTCCACCATGCTGCGGACGATTTTTCGCTTTCCCTTCAGGGAGTCGTTATCGTGGATGCGAAACTCGATTTTGAGGGTTCCCACGACCATGGCTTAAAGCTCCGCCTTCACCTCGTCCAGCTGGTACACTTCGAAGACATCCCCGGGCTTGATGTCCTGAAAGCCCTCGAGCCCGATGCCGCATTCATAGCCGGTTTGGACTTCTTTCACGTCGTCCTTGAAGCGCCTGAGGGAAGCGATCTTTCCGTCGAAGATGACCACTTCGTCCCTCAGGAGGCGCGCTTTGGCGTTTCTCTCCACCCGGCCGTCCGTCACGTAACAGCCGGCAACGGCCCCCACCTTGGGAACATGGAAAACCTCTTTGATGTTCGCCCTGCCGATGACGCGCTCCTTGTAGGTCGGAGCGAGAAGGCCGACCATGGCCTTCTTGATGTCCTGCAGCACGTTGTAGATCACATCATAGTACCGGATATCGATCTTCTCTTTTTCTGCCAGTTCCGTGACCCTCGGGTTGGCCCGAACGTTGAAGCCGATGATGATCGCGCCCGCGGCTGAAGCGAGCATCACGTCCGTCTCGCTGACAGCCCCGGTGGAGGAGTGGATGATCTTGAGCTTCACCTCATCGGTGCTCAGCTTCGTCAGCGATTCGCTGAGGGCTTCGATGGAGCCCTGGACATCCGCTTTCAGGATGATGTTGAGCTCCTTCACCTCTCCCTCTTTGATCTTCCTGAAAAGGTCGTCGAGGCTCACGATGCCCCTTTTCCCCTCTTCCTTCGCCTTCTTCTCGGCCAGGCGGTGTGCGATGATCGCCTTGGCCGCTCTCTCGTCTTCGACGACGATGAACTCATCCCCCGCATTGGGCACGCTCGAGATCCCGTAGACCTCCACGGGCATGGACGGGCCTGCGGTGATCATCCTCTTGCCGCGGTTGTTGAGCATGGCCCGCACCTTGCCCAGGTGATCCCCGCAGATGAAGAAATGCCCCTGTCTCAGGGTCCCGCTCTTGATGATCACCGTCGCCACAGGCCCCCTGGTCTTGTCGAGCTTGGCTTCGATGACCCTTCCCCTCGCCTTTTTGCTGGGGTTCGCTTTCAATTCCAGGACCTCGGCCTGAAGCTGGATCAGCTCCAACAGTTCGTCCACCCCGTCGCCCGTTTTTGCCGATATGTTGGCAAAAATCGTATCTCCTCCCCATTCCTCCGGGGCGAGCTTGAGTTCCGCCAGCTCCCGCCGCACTTTCTCCACATTCGCTTCCGCCTTGTCTATCTTGTTGATCGCCACCACGATGGGGATGCCTGCGGCCCTTGCGTGGTTGATCGCCTCCTTGGTCTGAGGCATGACCCCGTCGTCGGCGGCGACGACCAAAACGATGATGTCCGTCACTTGCGCACCCCTCGCCCTCATCGCCGTGAACGCTTCGTGACCCGGGGTGTCGAGGAACACGACGTCCCCGCTTTCCCGCTCCACGTAATAAGCCCCGATGTGCTGGGTGATTCCTCCCGACTCCCCTGCGATGATGTTGGACTGCCGGATGTAGTCCAGGAGAGACGTCTTTCCATGGTCGACGTGGCCCATGATGGTGACCACGGGAGGCCTCGACTTGAGGTCTTCGGGCTTGTCCTCGGCCTCGACCAGGATGCTTTCCAGCTCAAATTGCTCCAGTTCGAGCTCATGGCCGAACTCATCGGCGAGCACGGAGGCGGTGTCGAAATCGACAAGCTGGTTGATGTTGGCGACAACGTTGAGTCCCATCAGCTTCCTGATAAGCTCCGTCGCTTTCACGCCCATGGCCCTGGCGAGGTCTCCGACGCTCACTTCCCCGGGCACTTTGATCTTCTTCTTGGGCGGCCTGGGAATCGGGATTTCCGCGGGCTTCATTCTCCGGGTGGCCTCTTTGGTCACCACTTCCTTCTTCCGTCGTCTGAGCATCCGGCCTTCATAGAGGTCCGCCCTTTCAAAAACCTCCAGCTTCCTCAGTTTGACGGCGCTCCTCGGCGCCTTTTCCTCTTTCCCCGTCCCCTTCTTCTCCCTTCTGCCTCTCCCTTTTTTCTCCTCCTCTTCCGGCGTCGGGCCCAGGGCCGCTTCGAGTCCACCCGCTTCCGGCATCCGAATCTCTTCTTTGGGGACCGCCTCCTCTCTGCGTTTCTCGATGATCGTCTTCATCGGCCCCTCTTCGGCTTTGCGGATGATGCGGGCCGGCTGCTCTGCTTTCTTCTTCTTCCCTTTCTTAGCCTTATCTTTTTCTCGAGGGGCTGTCGCTTCTCCTCTCCCCGCCTTCTCGGGTTCCACCTCTCTCGTCTCGGGCGCAGGGGCCGCTTCCGTCACAGGTGTCAACGCTTCTTCCTCCGCTCTTTCAGGTGCCGTTTCTCCAGCTTCCACTTCCTCAACGCCGATTTCCGCAGCAGCAGGCGCTGCTTTCCTCATCGCTTCCTCGGGGGTTTCAATTTTCTTGACTTCGACCGGTGCTTCTTCCGCCTCCATGACGGGTTGTGGGGCCACCTTTTCGGGTTCCACGGCGACGGTCGTCTTCCGTCTCCGGATGACTGTCGGCTTCACCCGCGTCTCCTCTATGACCGCCGACACCTTGCCGAGAGCCACCTCTCTCGCTTTCTCCGCGGCATCTTCATCCAGCGTGCTCATGTAGTTCTTGATGCTGATACCCCCGGCCTTGAGCTTTTCCACCAGCTCCTTGCTGTCCATGTCGAGCTCTTTGGCTAATTCGTAGACCCTGACTTTTGCCATCTAAACCCCCAACCGCCACTTACGGCATCCGAATTAATTCCTCGCCGTGCTGAGTGACCTCCACGCCCTCAGCGCGGTCTGGCCGGGTCAACCCTTTCCCGGTTTTATCCGGCCCTGCTCATGCACGATCGGGTTTCATGGACCTCGAAACCCTGTGCCATCTTCTGTTCTTCGTCGCCCGCTCCTGGCAGGCCTCTGTCTTGCAAACGTACCTTCCCTTCCCTCGTCCGCTCCCGGGACCCTCGCGCCATGCCCCCGTCTCATCGAGGGCCAGCCGCGTCAGTTCGCTCTTTTCTTTCTTCGCTCCGCAGGAAACGCACGTCCTGATGGGCCTGTGCCCTCTACCCTTCCCCATGACCGCCCGCTCCAGGGCGCTCGCCCTCCGGCTCAGCCTCCTTTTCGCCGCCTTCATCCGCCCCGGCAAGCTTTTCTCCCTCAAGGGCCTCCTCATTCGCTGCGACAGGCCCCCCGGCCGCTGCATCCTCCTGTCCCTCTGGGACCGGAGGTTCCCCTGCCGCCTCGTCCTGGCCGAGCGAAGGGGCAGGTGCTTCCGCCGCCTCCTGAGCCTTGCGGGCTTCTTCCTCCGCGGTCTTGGCCCGTTCCTCCGCCTGCTGCGCCGCCTTCATCGCCACGTACTCCGCTGCCCCTTCGATGATTCTTTTCGCCTTTTCTTCGGTCATCTCGGGGATCTCCATCAGCTCTTCAACCTGGGCAGAGGCCAGGTCCTCGGAGGATCGGAATCCGGCCTGGTACAGCTCCAAGGCGATTTTTTCACCCACCCCCTCCAGCTTGAGGAGCATGTCATAGACTTCCTTCAGGGACCGGTTGTAATTGGTCTCGCTGATCACATCCAGATGCCACCCCGAGAGCTTTGAGGCCAGGCGGACATTCTGCCCCTTCTTGCCTATGGCCAGAGAGAGCTGGTCGTCGGGAACCACCACCTTCATGGAACGGCCGTCTTCGTCCACGATCACCCGGACGATCTCCGCCGGCGCGAGGGCGTTGCAGATGAACTTGGCAGGGTCCGGATCCCAGGTCACGATGTCGATCTTCTCCCCCCGCAGTTCCTGAACGACGGCCTGCACCCGGCTCCCCTTCATTCCCACGCACGCGCCCACGGGGTCCACGTCGCTGTCCTTGGAGGTGACGGCGATCTTGGACCTGCCCCCCGGCTCCCTGGCCACCTGCACGACGGACACGATCCTTTCCGCGATTTCCGGAACCTCGTTTTCAAACAGGGCGGAGAGGAAATTGGGGTGCGTCCTGGAGAGAACAATCTGAGGACCCCGGCTGAATTGCCTCACGTCAAGGATGAAAGCCCTGATCCGGTCTCCCTGCTTGTAGGTCTCTTTGGGAATCTGCTCCCTCACGGGCAACTCGGCCTCGGTGCGGCCCAGGTTGACCACGATCGCGCCCTTGTCAAACCTCTGGACAATACCGTGAACGATCTCGCCCCGCCTGTCCTTGTAATCCCCGAAAACGATGTTCCTTTCGGCCTCGCGGAGCCGCTGCATGATGACCTGCTTTGCGGACTGGGCGGCGATCCTGCCGAATTCGTCCGTGTCCATTTTGACGCCGAGGCTGTCCCCGATCTCCGATTCCGGGTCGATCTTATGGGCCGCTTCGAGGGAGATTTCAAGATGCTCGTTGGTCACCTTTTCCACCACTTCCTTGAACTCGAAAACCTCAATCTCGCCCAGCTCCTCGTTGAAGTTCACTTCAAGGTCGTAATTGGACCCCACTTTCTTCCTCGCCGCCGCTTTGACCGCTTCTTCCAGGGTCTTGACGAGAACTTCCCGGTCAAGACCTTTTTCGCGGCTCACTTGCTCGATCACTCTCTTCAGCTCTGTTATCATGTTCTTCTTACTCCGCCCCCTTGGGGGTCATCTTATGGGTTGAACTCATAAACCAGGTTCGCCTTATCCACCTCGGCCCAGGATAAAACGACCAGCCCGCCCTCGATTTCGACATGCAACATGCCGTCCCTGAAAGCGCGCAAAACACCGGCATAGTTTCGCCGGCCTTTTATCGGCTTCGCCATCTTCACCTTGATTTTTCTGTTCATCGCCTTGAGGATGTCCTTCTCTTTCTTGAGAGGCCGGTCCACGCCGGGGGAAGAAATCTCCAGCACGTAGGGGTGCGCAATGATATCCTTCACGTCAATCAGATCGCCCAGTTCCCTGCTCACCCTGGCACAATCGTCGATCGTCACGCCCCCTTCCTTGTCGATAAACAGCCTGAGGACCCACCGGCCCTGGTTCGGGACGAATTCCACGTCCACGAGTTCGAAACCCATGTCATCGAGAATGCCCTCGACCAGGACCGAAATCCCTTTCACGATCGTTTGCGTTCTACTGGTCATCATCAAAAAGAAGCGGGCCTTGAGGCCCGCTTCCCAAGTGCAGACTCGGATTTTGCCAGTTTTTTATTGCATGAAACCCATACGGCAATAGTCAAAACCAACAAGGTGTCCGCAATTCGAAGTCACCCGCCCGTGTAGCACCACAGGCGGCAACCTCAAAAAGGGAATCAGACCTCAGTTCATGGGATCTCGCTGGAGCGGGCAACGGGGATCGAACCCGCGGCCCCAAGCTTGGGAAGCTTGTGCTCTGCCAGCTGAGCTATGCCCGCTCATCCCACGGTCAAACACCCATGGCCGGAAACCCCCAGCCAGAAGTCGAACCAAGGCGCATCCCTCATCTAGGGCTGGTTATAATTACCATATCCACCTCTGATGTCAAGCGATATTTCATTCTCCAGGATACGCCGGGCCCTGTCGAAAGGGAGCGCAAACCCTGCATCGCGCCGCAGCGGAGACCAATCCCAGCCCATCGCCTTCGCCCCACCGAGATTCTCCACAACCCACCCCCCATCCCCGGAGTCTTCTCCGCAGCTTGACATGGTGCGAAGATCAACTTAAGATGCATGCCGTAAGAAGGCGTTGACTGCAGAAAAGGGGGATCTACGCAGCATTGGACGATGAATCGGGGCAAGGCATTCGGGGCAAGGTCAAATCCCTGTTCAGGAGGATGCGACATTTCAACAAATGCACCAACCTGAGCGAAGAGATCCACGACCTCATGGATGAGGTCCAGGCCAAGGGTCTCATCTCCGATGAAGAAACCGACATGGTCTACGGCGTCCTGGACCTGAAGGAAACCAAGGCCTACACCATCATGGTTCCCAGGACGGAGATCTCCTCCGCTCCTTTCAACTCCACCCTCGAAGAACTGGTGAAACTCGTATCCGACTGCGGCCACACGAGGATTCCCATTTACAAAAACACCGTTGACGAGATCGTCGGTGTCCTCCACGCCAAGGACCTCCTCAAGCTTTGGGGGAAAGACCCTCACGGCGAGGTTCCCCCTGAAATCCTGAGAAAACCCCATTTCATATCCTACAATCAGAGGGCGAGCGAAGTCCTCAAGGAGTTGAGGGAGAGCAAAACCCATCTTGCCGTCGTCACGGACGAGTACGGCGGCACCGCAGGGATCATCACGATCGAGGACATCCTGGAAGAAATCGTGGGCGAAATCATGGACGAGCACGACAAGGACGTCGGTTTCCTGACGGTCGTTGACGAGAACACCGTTTCTGTGGATGCGCGCCTGGAAGTGGAAAAGCTGGAAGAGCACTTCGGAGTTCGCCTGCCCGAGGGTGACTTTGAATCCGTGGGCGGGTTTGTCATTCACCTCCTGGGCAGGATTCCGAAACCTGGCGAAAAGGCTGTTTTCCGCTCCCTTGAAATGACGGTTCAGTCGGCTGATCACCGCAGGATCCACAAGCTCACCGTCCGCCGCACCGCCTCGTAAACGACGGCCTCACTTTTCCCATGCAACACTCCGGACAAAGAGAAAACATCCTGTACGCCGTCCTTTCCGGCCTTTTGCTGACCGCTTCCTTTCCGCCTTCCAGCCTGGAATGGATCGCGTGGATTGCCCTGCTCCCCCTGTTCAAAAGCGTTCAGGGCTCACGACCCTTCCAGGCTTTCAAGCTCGGTTTTGTGGCGGGTTTCGTGCACTTTGCCACCCTGCTTTACTGGGTCATATTCGTGATGGGGCACTACGGCCACCTTCACTGGACTGTTGCCCTCCTCATCCTGCTCCTCCTTGCCTTTTATCTCGGCCTCTACCCCGCGTGCTTTTCCCTGTCCTGCGCACTCCTGAGAGGGTCCCGGTTTGCGTCTTTCAAGGCAGCGGGTGTCTGGGTCGGCCTGGAGTACATCCGAAGCTTCCTCCTCACAGGGTTTCCCTGGTGTCTTCTCGGGTACAGCCAGTTTGAACGCCTTGAGGTGATTCAGGTCGCGGACTTGGTCGGCGTCTACGGTGTTTCTTTCCTGATCGTCCTCACCAACGCGGTCATTCACAACCTCCTGGGGGAGCGCTCTTTTTCGAGGCAAGGCTCCATGGCGTGGGAGCTGTCCATGGCCGTCGTCGCCCTGGCTTCGACGTTGGCTTACGGTTTTTTCCACCTTCATTCGGCCGATGGAAGAGAGAAAGACCCCGGGTCCGCCCTCATCGCCGTAATCCAGGGCAACATCGACCAGGCCATAAAATGGAACCCCGAATACCAGGAAAGAACGGTCCAAACCTACCGCCGCCTCAGCCTGTCCGTTTCAGGCCGGAAGCCCGATCTGCTGGTATGGCCGGAGACGAGTGTCCCCTTCTTTTTCCAGGAGCCTTCTGAGCTGGGCCGTCAGGTGGCCATGCTTCCAAGGGAAACGGGGGCCCCCCTCCTGTTCGGGAGCCCGGCCTACAAGCGGGAAAAGGGTGCGACCTCGTTCCTCAACCGCGCTTACATGATCACCCCTGACCGGGCCCTTTCGGGCTTTTATGACAAAGTGCACCTGGTGCCCTTCGGCGAGTACGTGCCTCTCAAAAAACTCCTCTTTTTCGCCGAAAGACTCGTCGTTTCCGCCGGCGATTTCGCCTCCGGTGAAAAGCTGGAACCCATCGGGCCTCCTCCCCTTTCCGTGGGCGTTCTCATCTGCTATGAAAGCATTTTCCCGGAGCTCGCAAGGGCTCATGTCAAAAAGGGCGCCAGGGTCCTCGCCAACCTGACGAACGATGCCTGGTTCGGGATGACCTCCGCACCGTACCAGCATTTTTCCATGGCCGTGTTCAGGGCTGTGGAGAACCGCAGACCCCTCGTCAGGGCGGCCAACACCGGGTTCAGCGGGTTCATCAGCACGAAAGGGGAGATCATCGACAGGGGGGATCTTTTCCAGGAGGAAGTCCTCCTGGCCACGCTCCCCTTGGGAAATTCAACCACCACCGTCTACACCCGCCACGGCGACTTCTTAGCCCTCGGCCTCCTCGTTCTTGGTTTGATTAACTTGCTTTACGTTTTGTGGTATGATTTCAGAAAAAGGTCCCCAAGACCTTCCCTAAAAAAAACCTGAAACCGTTGCGTCAGGGAGCGGGGAGATTTATAATTTTTTTTTGAGGATCGCCCTTTTCCGGGAGGAAAAAACCATGCGTCAGGAAATGAGGACGAAAATAGAGAACATTCTCAGTGAACTCCATGCGCTCAGAGGTCGTCTTTGACCTCGACACAAAGGAGAAAGAGCTGGAGAATATCGAGAAAATCATGGCCGAGCCGAATTTCTGGCAGAAGGAGAGGGATGAGGTCTCCGGGATCAGCCAGCAGCGCGTGGCCTTGAAAGATCAGATAGACCAGTGGAAAAAGTTCTTTCAGGAAACCGAAGACGCCAGGCTTCTGGCTGAAATGGCCTTCGAAGAGGATGACCAGCCCACCCTGCGGGAGGTCGAGAAGGATATCTCCCGCGTGGCGGAGGAGATCCGGAAACTCCAGGTTCAGCTGCTCTTCTCCGACCCTGACGACAAGCGAAACGCCATCATCGCAATTAACGCGGGCGCGGGTGGAACCGAGGCGCAGGACTGGGTGCAGATGCTCCTGCGGATGTACACCCGTTGGTGCGAGTCCAGGAAATTCGCCGTCGAGGTCATAGACTTCCTGGAAGGTGAAGAGGCGGGAATCAAGAACGTCACCTTCACCGTGACCGGCCCGTCCGCGTACGGGTTTCTCAAGTCAGAGCACGGGATCCACCGGATGGTGAGGGTCTCACCCTTCGACTCCACGGGAAGGCGGCATACCACCTTCGCCTCGGTCTCGGTCTACCCTGAAGTGGACCTGGATATCAAAATCGAGATCGACGACAAGGACATCCGCGTGGACACTTACCGCGCCAGCGGTCCCGGCGGGCAGCACGTGAACAAAACCAGCTCCGCCGTTCGGATCACCCACATCCCGACAGGCATCGTGGTTCAGTGCCAGAACGAGAAATCCCAGCACCGCAACAAGGACATGGCTTTGAAGGTGCTGAAAGCGAGGCTTTACGAGCTGGAGAAAAACAAGCTGGAAGAGAAAAAGCACGAGATCCACAAGACGCAAAAGGAGATCGCCTGGGGAAGTCAGATCCGTTCTTACGTGTTCAACCCTTACCGGCTGGTGAAGGATCATCGCACCAACGTGGAAGTTGGGAACCTGGACAGGGTCATGGACGGCGACATAGACCCCTTCATCGACGCTTTTCTCAAGATGAAGAAGTAGGGAGGAAAGCCGGCTGGTTTTCAGGAGATATCTTCCAGAAGTCTCTCCGCCGTCTTGATGTATTCGGTTCCGAATTTGCGAAGGATGAACTCTTTACCCGTTTTCGAAGTCAAAATCATCTCGAGAACCGTTCTGAGGAGTATTCTTTCCTTCTTGCTGAGCATAAACAGTTCACCCGTCGCATTCATCATGTCCGCGTGATCAGGTTTCTTTTTGCCCGCCAAGGAAGAAATCCTCCCTCTCGACCAAAAAAAGCAGCACGCCACCCTGTGCGCCGTTGCGGTGCCTGGCCACGGTATAGATTAACACATAACGCCGTGCCCCGTCAATTCATCCGCGGAGGCGTGAGGGCTCTATGTCGTACGTATCATTGATGATTTTGTGGGCAGGGGGAAGGGCCCACCGGGTGTGACCGTGCGGTTCATCCCCTCACGGATGCCGGGTCAAGGCTCTTGACGTAGGTTTCGATACCGGAAACGATGCCGTCGGCGATGCTCTCCAGGTACTTCCTGCTTTGAAGGCGTTTTTTCTCCACCGGGTTGGTGAGAAACCCTGTTTCCACGAGGATCGCAGGCATTTCAGCGCCGATGAGTACGTAAAAGGGGGCCTGCTTCACCCCAAGATCCTTCACGTTGTCGTACCTCTTGCTGACCTGATCGATCATCCCTTTCTGGATTTCATGGGCCAGCTTGCTCGACTCGGTAATCTTGGTGTTCAGCATGAGGTCGTTCAGGATTTTCTGAAGGTCACTGATGTTCTTCTCGGAGGTGGCGTTTTCCCTGGCCGCGACCATCACGGCCCTCTCATCCGTTGCCATGTTGAGAAAATAGGTCTCCAACCCGTAGACGTCCGCCTGCTTATGCGCGTTGATGTGGAGGGAGAGAAACAGGTCCGCTTTCTGGAGGTTCGCGAAAGCCGTTCGTTTCTCAAGAGGCAGGAAGATGTCCGTGTTTCTCGTGAGAACAGCCTGAACGCCGAGCCGCTCCTCCAGCTTTTTTGCCAGAATTTGTGCGAGGCTCAGAACGATGTTCTTCTCCGTCACCCCGCCGTTCAGGTAGGAGCCGGGGTCCTTGCCGCCGTGGCCGGGGTCGATCACGACTCGTTTCACGCTCAGGCCGAGCTGCCGGGCCAGGGAGACGTTCTCGTCGGGCTTTTCCGCTTTTCTGACCCCCCTTCTCGCCGTTCGCCTCTCCTCCTTGACCTCTTCCTTTTCTTTCTTGTCCTCTTTCTTGGGATTCGA
>JAGUZM010000022.1 GCA_020060805.1 Deltaproteobacteria bacterium
AGGCACCAGGAGCTTCCAGCCGAGCTGCATCAGTTGATCGTAGCGCAGCCTGGGCAACGTCCCCCGCATCCAGATCATCACAAAGACGACGGCCGTCACTTTGCCCATGAACCAGACGATGGGCGGGAGGACGGGTCCGCGCCAGCCGGAGAGGAAAAAAACCGCGACCAGGGCACCCAGAACCACCATGGTGACGTATTCTCCCAGGAAAAAGAGGCCGAACCGCATGCCGCTGTACTCCGTGTGATACCCTGCGATCAGCTCGTTCTCCGCTTCGGGCAGGTCGAAAGGAATTCGCTTGATCTCCGCCATGGCGCTCAGGAAGAAGATGAGAAACGCATGGGGTTGCACCAGGATGAAAGGGTACTTTGCCTGGGCGTCGACGATGTCCACGAGGCTGAAAGACTGGGCGAGCATGACCACGGGAACGAGGGAGAGCCCGAGGGACAGCTCATAGCTGATCATCTGGGCCACTCCCCGGATGCTGCCGAGGAGGCTGAATTTCGAATTGGACGCCCATCCGCCGAGGGCAACGCCGTAGACCCCGAGGCTGGATAAGGCGAACACGTACAGGAGCCCGACATTGAGATCGCTGATGACCATGGGAATCTCTTTACCCCAGATGGTCCAGGTGTTGCCGAAAGGCACGACGGCAAAGATGAGAAGGGCTGAGACCGATACCACCGCGGGCGCGTAGAGGAAGATCACCCGGTCGGCGCCCTGGGGGATCACGTCCTCCTTGGTCAGAAGCTTCAGGGTGTCGGCCACGGGCTGGAGCAGGCCGAAAGGTCCGGCCCGGTTCGGCCCGAGGCGGATCTGGATCCATCCCAGGAGCCTCCTCTCGCCGTAGACCAGCCACCCTGCCAGGGCAAGAAGCCCCACGAGCACGATCCCGAGCTTGACGATGAGAATGACGATCCCTAAAACCCAGTGGAGCATACCGGCAACCTAACTCCTCTTAATGTCGTGGGTTGAAAGCCTGAGGAAGAAGGATCGCGCTTTTTGCCAGGCGAGCCGGCGGTGCTTCGGCATCACGAGCAGGCCCCGGGCCATGTTCCTCACGGCCTTCAGTTTGATTTCCAGAGATCCCCCGGGCAGACGAAGGGTGACCTTGTCTCCATCCGACAAGCCCAGCCGGGCAGCCTCGTCCCCGCGCATCATCAGAAGAGGAGGGGTTTCCCCTCGCTCAGCGAAGGAAGAAAAACCGGAAAGCTCCTCTGTCCCGAAAGTCCAGTCCACGATCAGGAGGTCCAGGCTGTTCTGATCCTGCTGAGCTCTATTCGCGAAATCGTGCCGCCCCTTCAGGAGTGTTCCGTTCGTCTCCTCAGGGATAACTCGAATTCCCTGATCTTCCGGGTCAAGAGAGACGGCGTGCTTGAAAGCGGGGTTTTCAGCGATGAGCCACGGCCAGATGTCTCGCCCCTTTTTATCAGAAGAAAGAGGTGACCCTAAATCCGCCAGGGCCGCTCCTGCGGGTTTCGCTTCTCCCCCGGGCACAAGGCTTTCAAAGATGCGAGGAGGATGGCTTCCTCCGCTCACCTGGCGGAAGGGGATGCCCCCTCCGTGAACGGCTGAAGCTTTCTGGAGCCTCCCTTCGTGGTTGACCCAATGGGAAACCGTTTCAAACAGGGTGGCCGTTGGAAGCAGAATGTGAGCCCTTTCTGCTGAGCGGGTCGGCAGGTAGTCGAGGACGATCAGGAGATCCAGGTTTTTAAAGGCTTCGACCCATCTTTCCTGATCAGGGAAAGCGCCGAAGGGGTCGGCCTCGACCACGAGGAGAGCCTTGATTTCCTTCTTCTCGACCTGGTGGAGGATATCCGAGAAAGATCGATCATTCTTTGAGAGAAGGGCGGCCCCGAAAGAATTCGGCCCCGGGAACGTGAAGAGAAGGCGAGCATCCCGGTTCGCCCCTCGGAGAAGGGAAACGAAATCCGCTGCAGCATCCGGCATCTCATCCGGTCCCACATCCGTACCGCAGATGAGAAGGGGCTTGCGGCTATCGCGGAGTTCTCCTGCCAGGCGAAGAAGGCTCTCGTGGGTGGAAGGATCGGTACTGTATCGCTCGGGGAGTCTTTCATAATAGGCCGTAGCCTCGGCTCCCACCCCCTCCATCTCTTCCCTTGTCACGGTATGTTTTAGGAGGATGCCCTGACAGAGAGGCATCTCTTCGAGAAGGACCGGGATATGCTCGAATGCGAAGGGAAGAGAAACGGGCCGCGGGTCCAGGACCACCACTTTCGCTCCCTTGCGAAAAGCCTGTCTCATGGCAAGGGAGAGCATGGGCGCTTCGTTGACCGGGTCTGTGGCCACGGCCAGGATGAAGTCCGCTTCTTCAGCCTCCCTCATCGAAGCCGCCAGGCTGGAAGTCAAGCGCGATACGGCCTTACGGGTTTTTCCTGCCCCTGTCGCATCCATGAAAAAAGCAGGCTCCTGCCACCCCAGGTCACGGCTCAGCCGCACAATATGGCCGATGGTTTCCACGCTGCACCGTGGCGATCCGAGACAAGCTACGGCCTGGGGGCCCCTCGCCCTGTGAATATGCATCAGCTTTTCAGCCGCCTCATCGAGGGCTGAAGGCCAGGGGCGTGCCGCCTCGCCAACCCTGGCTCGTCTCGGCCGATCGGACCGATTGGCGTACTGGAAACCGTACCTTCCCCGGTCGCAGATGAAATAGCCGTTGACCGCTTGATTGAGCCGGGCTTCCAGCCTGATGATTTCCCGGTACCGGGCACTGCCCACAACGCTGCACCCGAGGGAGCAGTGAATGCAGAGGGAGGGGGCTCGCTCGTAATCCCACCGCCTTCCCCTGTACCGGGAGGGCTTGTCGGTCAGGACGCCCGTGGGGCAGATGTCGATGATGTTGCCCGAGAAGGGGCTTTCCAGGGCCCCGTCCTCGTACCTGCCGAAGTAGGTGCGGTTGGCGATCTGAAGCGCCCCGAAATCCCTGTACCCCGCGAATTCCTGGTAAAACCTCCGGCACCGCCAGCAGTGGATACAGCGGTTCATCTCGTGCTGCACGAACTCCCCGAGGTGCTGATCCCGGTAGGTTCGCTTCTTGCCCGGGTAGCGCCTGATGCCGTGGCCCCCGGAGACGGTCTCGTCCTGGAGAAGGCAGTGGCCCCCTTCGTCGCAGACCGGGCAGTCGTGGGGATGGTTCATCATCAGCCACTCGATGACGTATTTGCGAAATTCCACGGCCTCCGGGTCCGTGGTGGAAACCACCATGCCGTCCTGGGCATCCTCCATGCAGCTCATCTCGATCCCTTTGACCGGGCCGTCGACAAACTTGACCGCACACATCCGGCAAGCTCCCAGAGAGCCCAGTCCCGGGTGGTAGCAGAACCTGGGAATCATGATGCCGAGCTTTTCAGCAGCGTCGATGACCTTGGTTCCCTCGGGAACTTCGATTTCCAGGTTGTCGATGACCAGTTTGGGCATAATCAATCACTCACGTTTCAATGGGCTGGTATCCTGATCCCTTGAATACGGGGTGAAGATGCTTTCTCTGAAATGCCTGGTGGGAGGGCGCCGTCTTTTCGCGATTTATCTATGGGGGAAGCCCCTGGCCCCGAGCGAAGTCGAGGGGAACAGTGGGAGGGGGCAGAACTCCCCCGTAGATAAATCGCAGAAAAGACCAGCCCGGGAGCCCCGGTATTGAAGAGAATGCATCTTCGCCCGGTGAGAACATCCTTCACTCCTCACTTGGGCAACAGCCCGTCAAGGCTCACACCTTGACTTTCAGCCCCAAAAGGACATTTTTTCTGAGATACGTGCTCCTGGACCTCGTCCAGGAAATCTTCGAGCAGGCCGGTGACGGATGTGACGGCGCCGGGAGCAAAGGCGCAGTAGGCGCTGGCCATCCATCCGCTCATGCTTTTGATCAGGGGGATGTAGTCTTCCCTCCCTTCCCCGTTTTCGATCAGCTGGAGCAAGTCCTGAATGTAGGGAAGCCCCTCCCGGCAGGGTGTGCAAAACCCGCACGATTCCCGGCAGAAAAACTGCAGAAGGTTCAGGGTGGCCCCCACCAGGCATGTCTTGTGATCGAAAACGATCACGGCGCCTGTGCCGAAGTGATGGCCGGGGCCGATCTTCTTCAGGGACTCGTAATCCATCGCCACATCGTAGAACCCTCTGGGCACGTACCTGGTGGAAGCACCGCCCGGAAGACAGGTTTTGTACTCGAACCCCGGCTGCATGCCGCCGGCATGCTCCTCCAGGATCTCTCTCAGAGGGGTTCCGAAGGGCAGCTCAAAAACACCGGGCCGGTTCACCCTTCCGCTCACCGTGTAAATCTTGTGCCCCGGCGCATCCTCGCGCTTTCCAAGACCCTTGAACCATGCCGGGCCGTTTCTTACGATAGCGGGGACATAGGCGAAAGTCTCCGCGTTGTTGATGATGGTCGGCATTCCCCAGAGCCCCCGGGAGGTGAGGTGGCCCTCGATGTTGGGATGAGGCCTTTTCCCTTGCAGGGCATGGACCAGGCCCTTGGTCTCACCGCAGATGTAGCGCCCGGCGCTCCGATGGGAAATGATTTCCAGGGAATGGCTGCTTCCGAGAATGTTCTTCCCCAGGAACCCGGCTTTTGCGACATCTTCGAGG
>JAGUZM010000333.1 GCA_020060805.1 Deltaproteobacteria bacterium
TCCAGGGCTCCCGGTCGAAACCGGAACCCAGTCCTTGAGATGGTTCCAGGCTTTCGCAGGGACGACGGCTATAGGGGTAGGAACCGCGGCAGGACGCAGGGAATAGACCGCAAGTGATTCAATCCGCCATCGAAGCGCTGAAGTCAGGGGCCTTCGATTATCTGACCAAGCCGTGCGGTCTGGATGACCTCATCTCCAAGGCAACGCGAGCTGCTTCGAGGAAAAAGGAACAGGAGCGTCACGAGCTGATAGCCAAGATATTGAATTCTTGATCCCAGAAGGAGTCCATTGGATATTTTTCGGTTTCTGGAAGAAAACGGGATTTCCTACGAACGATGCGATCATCCTGCGGTGTTCACGTGTGAAGAGGCGGAACGCCTGGTGCCTCCCATGGGAGGGGCGAAAACCAAGAACATCTTTGTCCGGGACAAGAAAGGGAAGCGCCATTTTCTCGTGGTCGTCGGGTACGAGAAAACGGTGGACTTGAAGTCCCTGTCATCCCTCCTGGGTGTCAGCTCAATGACCATGGCCTCTCCCGATCGTCTGAAGCGCTACCTCGGCGTGGATCCTGGATCCGTGACGATTCTTGCCGTCATCAACGACACAGACGGAAAAGTGGAGGTGGTTTTCGATAAGGCCCTGTGGGAGTCCCCTTCCTTCCGCTGCCACCCCCTCGTCAACACGAGCACGCTGGCCATCCCAAAGGAAGGCGTCCAGCGCTTCCTGGGTTTGACGGGCCACAAGGTCACCGTTGTCGGCGTGCCCGGGAGAGAGGTGAAGCCACAAGGTCTCGCTTTTTCTTGACTTATTCTCTCTTTTGCCTTTTGATAGCCTCAGTGTATCCTCTTCCACCTTGAACCGTTTAAGCCGCAGATAGGGTATGGTAGCAGCGTTGGGAATGTGTTGGGCTGTCCCAGGATGGGGCTTTCTCTTATCTCGATCTTTTTTTCTGACCCTTCACCCGAAAGCCAGTCAACATGAAGTGTTCAAGATGCGAATTCGAAAACAGGGACGGCGTCACGTATTGTGAACGATGCGGGATCCCCCTGGGATTCGCCTGCTCCAAGTGCGGAGCCGAAATCCCTGGAGACAGGCAGTTCTGCGGCCAATGCGGGGAGAGAATCGCCGAGGCGGCGGGCACAGGGAAGAACGCTGCCTTCCCGGACAGGGAAAGAAAATTCGTGACCGCCCTTTTCTCCGACCTTTCGGGCTACTCTGCCATGGCTGCGAAGCTCGATCCCGAGGAAGTCAAGGAGATCATGAGCCAGATATTCGGGGAGATCGCCCAGGTCGTGGCCCGGTACGAAGGGTTCATCGAAAGATTTGTGGGCGACGCGGTCATGGCTCTCTTCGGCGTTCCGAAGGTTCATGAGGACGATGCGGTCAGGGCGATAAAGGCGGCAAAAGAAATCCATCTGGCCGTGGAAGCGCTGAGCCCCAAATTCGAGAAGAAAATCGGCAGCCGCCTTTCGATGCACTCCGGTATCAACACCGGCCTCGTGGTCACGGGAGAGGTGAACCTCGAAAAGGGGACCCACGGCATCACGGGCCAGGCGATCAACCTCGCCTCGCAACTCCAGCGTTTTGCAGAGGCCGGTGAAATCCTGGTCGGCCCTGACACCCATCGCCAGGCTCAAGGCCACTTCACCTTCGAGGCTTTGAACCCCATCAAGGTGAAGGGGTCTGTAGAGCCCATCCCTGTCGCCAGGGTTCTGTCTCAAAAAGAACAGCCCGTTACGGTTCATCGCCTCTCCGGGCTGAGGGCCGACCTGATCGGAAGAGATGTTGAACTCGGCGCGTTGCGGGAGGCGATCGGAAATCTCCGGGATGGAAGAAGCGCCGTGTTCGCCATCTGGGGCGACGTGGGCACGGGAAAGAGCAGGCTCGTGGAGGAGCTAAAAGCCGGCGGCGCCGTGAAGGGGGTTCAATGGGTCGAGGGTCATGCATACGCCTATGCGCAGAACATTCCCTATTTTCCCCTGAAAGACATCCTCAACAGGGCCGTCCCGATTGACGAAGACGACCCTCCGGCGGCGGTGAGGGAAAAAATCACATCGTGGACCGAGGATGTTCTGGGAGGGAAGGACGATGCCCTGCCCTACCTGGGGAGTCTCTATGCCCTCAGCTACCCGGAGTTGGAGGATGTCGGCCCGGAGGTCTGGAAATCTCGCCTCAGGGCGGCGGCGCTGAGAATCTTCTCAGCCCTTGCCCATAAGGCCCCAACCGTCTTCTGGATAGAGGATCTTCATTGGGCAGATCCCTCCTTCGTGGATCTGCTCCGAACATGCCTTGTTCAGTTCCACGAGCCTGCGGTATTTCTGTGCGCTTACCGGCCCCCCTTCACCCTTTTCACTCCGGATCAACTGGGGCCTGTTGCCGAGAGCTACAGGGAAATCAGGCTTCACGATCTTTCCGCTCCTGAAGCCCAGGAGATGCTGGAATCCCTTCTGAAGACAGACACGATCCCCACGGATTTGAGAAACTTCGTTCAGGACAAGGCTGAAGGGAACCCCTTTTATCTGGAAGAACTTGTGAACGCGCTGATCGAATCAGAGACCCTTGTCAGGGAGCACAGGGTCTGGAAAGCGGCGCGGTCACTGAACCAATGGGAGATTCCTTCCACCATTCATGGGGTGATCACCGGCAGGCTCGATCGTCTGGAGAAGGAGAAAAAGCGCGTTCTCCAGCAGGCTTCCGTCCTGGGAAGGTCCTTTTTGTACGAAATCCTGAAGCGGGTCACTGACCTGAAACAGGATATAGACCCCTGCCTCAGAAGCCTGGAACAGGCGAGTCTGATCAAGGCAAGAACCTTGGAACCTGACCTGGAGTATGTGTTCAAGCACGCTCTGACCCAGGAGGTAGCCTACAACGGCCTCGTTAAAAAGGAACGTCAGGAAATCCACGAAAGGGCAGGCCAGGTGATCGAGTTCCTCTTCAGGGAACGGTTGCCGGAGGTCTACGAGACCCTTGCCTACCACTTCAAGAACGGTCAATCCCAGGACAAGGCTGTCGCTTATCTGGTCAAGTCAGGAGAAAAGAGCTTCAGCCGCTACTCGGTGGAGGAATCACACCTCTACTTCAAGGAGGCTTTTGAGATCCTTTCAAAGAAAGACGACAAAACGAGGGAAGATGAGGAGAAAATCATCGATCTGCTCAACAAGTGGTCCTTTGTGTACTACTACCGCGGGGATTACCGAACCCTGCTGTCCTCCCTCACAGAGTACAAGCCCCTCGCCGAATCCCTGGAGGACAAATCCAAACTGGGCATTTTTTACTGCTGGCTCGGAGCAGCCCTGTACCACAAGGAACGCATCAGGGAGGCGTACGAATACCTGAAAAAAACCCTCGCCCTGGGGGAAGGTATCAAAGATCACCGGGTCATTGCCTATGCCAGCAGCTGGCTTTGCTGGGTCTGCGCTGAACTGGGTCTCCTGGATGAGGCGATCGTGCATGCAAACCGTGGACAGGAAGTGGCCGGAGTCCTGGAACTGGAAGATCTCTACTGCCTCTCACTTACGGGGATGGGTCAGGCATACTGGTACAGAGGGGAAACAAAGAAAACCGATGAAGCGGGAAGAGCGCTCCTCAAGCGCAGCCAGAAACTCGGCAACATCAGGGGCGTGGTCCTGGGGCACTACCTTATCGGGTGCAGCCAGTTCATGGCAGGCGACTTCCCTTCGGCCATCGAGTCGTACAAGACATCGATTCGCCTCTCCGCGGATCCCTACTATTCCCAGTGGCCGAGGATGCTCCTCGGTCTCAGTTATGCCTTGATCGGCCGGTACGAGGAGGCGGAAGAAGTCGTTCAGGAGGTACTGGACTTTACCGGCAAGTTCGATGTCCGAATCATCGGGACGCCTGCCGCGTCCATCATGGGGATCGTTCTGGCGGTAAAAGGGATTTTGGGTCAGGGGTTGAGGGTGTACGAAGAAGGCCGGCGGTCTTACATGGAAACGCAAAGGCGATGGTGCTACGCCCTGTCCGAATATATCTTTGGAAACATGTACCTTCAGATCGTGAAGGACGTGAAGGCGAAAGGAATCCCCTTCGTTGCGAGAAATATCGTCTTCATGGTGACACGATTCCTCTCCTTGAACCGGAGGGCTGAAGGGCATTTGATGAAAGCCGTCGAGGAAGCTGAGAAGATCGGAGCTAGGGTGACCCTCGGGATGGCTCATCTGGCGCTGGGGCGCCTCTATCTTTCCAGGAAGCGGTCCCAGGAAGCGAGGGAAAGCCTTTCAAAGGCTGTTGATGTCTTTGCCCGGTGCGGGGCAACCGCATACCTGGATCAGGCGAACGAGGCTCTGGCATCGCTCGGCTGAGAAAATCGCCCCTTTCATCTTCGCCCGGCCTTGCGGAGGGACCCGGGAATCCGAGAAAAGATTATTTTCCCATGAGGTCGATCATGGTCAACCCACGGTTCATTCTCGTTCTGAGCGATCTTCACCTCAGCGAAGGATGGAACCCTCACACGGGTCTCCTCAGCCGGCGGGAAGACTTCTTTTTCGACACCACCTTTGAGAGGTTCCTCGCGAAACACGCTCAGATCGCTAACGAAGACAACTCCAGCACAAGACTTATCTTTGCCGGAGACCTGGTCGACTTCCAGCAGGTCAAGAGCACGCCTGCTGCCGAGACCGCCGGGCCCCGACCCGAGTGTCGCTGGTGCGAGCGTTTGAGCTTCGGCGAAGACTCGGATGAAAGGCACCCGCGCCTCGGCCTGAGCACGAGCCCGAGGCACACGGTCTGGAAGCTCGAACAGATCATCGCGGGACACGGGGTCTTTTTCAGCTCCCTCGCCGATTTCTTGGCCCATGGCCATGACCTCGTCATCTTGCCGGGCAATCACGACATCGAATGGATCTATCCCCAGGTGCGGCAGGCTTTCATCAGAGGGGTCTGCGGTTTTGCGCCTGCCCATTCCAGGCACAGCATCGCTCAGAGAATCAAGTTCAAACCATGGTTCTACTATGAACCGGATCTGATTTATGTCGAACACGGCAACCAGTACGATCCGTTGGACTCCTTCGACTACCTCCTGTATCCCTTTCTGCAGGACGGACGGATCGACCTGCCTGCCGGCTCTTTCTTCGTGCGCTATCTCTTCAATCATGTTGAATTCTCCTGGCCCTTTGCGGACAACATCAAACCGCCATCCCGGTTCATCCTGTGGGCTCTTGCACGGTGGGAAGGGTGGCGGTATCTCCTGGAGTATTTCCGGTTCTTCCGGGAAATCTGCAATAAAAGAGGACCCCTCCCCGATGACTGGAGAGGAAGACTGGATCTCATCCATCTTCAATGCCTCAGCCAACTCTCCGACACAACGGGAATACCGCAGGCCTCCCTCGATGAACTCAAGGGTCTCTGGGAACGTTCACTTCTCCACAACGCCGGCAGATGGAAGCTCTTCATGGGGTTTGTCAAAGGCTCTCCTAGTTCGCAGGCCTTGAGGCGCAAGGCACTTGCTATCCAAAGGATACTCCATGTCCCCTACCTGGTATTCGGCCACACCCACCAGGCCTATCGCCATCTGCTTTCCGGGGGCAGAGGTCGAGCCGAGTACTTCAACTCCGGCGCCTGGACCAGGGTATTCTCTGAGAGCATGGAGGAGCGGCTGATCACTGAGGAGAGCGAGTTTGTCTATTTCCAGCTCGACCGAATTCAACGGAGGGCGGATCTCCTGCGCTGGCGGGATGACCTGAACGCAGGGGAGCCGGTCAGGCTGTTTGAGGAGCGGAGGTAGAGGGGCGCCAGAGGCCATGTTAACCCGGAAAAAAGGGATTCTCCTGTTTCTGATCGGAGCGCCTGCCGCTACCGTGGGGGACTGGTTCCATGTTCATACAGGGACCACGTTTTACCCGTCCGAAGTGTACCGCTGGTACATCGCGGGCATCCCCTTCTGGATCCCGATCTTGTTCGGGCTTGCCTCGGCGACCTTGGGCCTCGTTTATCACGGTGTGAAAAAGCTCCTGGGAGCGGAGCGTTTCAACGAAGGGGCCATGCTTAAGGATGTCCTCCTGGCCGGCCTCCTCTACATGGCTCTCCATGCCCTGAGCGGGTATATCTGTCCGTGGGGGTTTCCTGCCACGGATATCGTGCTGGCTATACCGGTCCTTCTGGTCTGGTTCACGCTGGATAGGAGTGTGGGCGGGGCTCTGGTCTGCCTCTTGGCCGGGCTCTTGGGCCCGGGCGCTGAGATTCTCCTCGTCCATCTCGGCATATTCTCGTTTTCCGACAAAGCTTACAGGTTGTTGGGCGTGGCGACGTGGCTACCGTGGATTCACATGGCAGGGGCTCTGGCCATCGGCCGTTTTGTCGAAAGGGGGCACTCCCATGAAACGCAAGGAGATTGAGGGGCAATCTCATCCCATTTACTCGAAAACCCCGAGCACCGTCTACATCGTTCAAAAAAAGAACAAGCGCCGGTGCATGGATGAGGCTATCGAGATATCCGGGTTCCTTTCCCACCTCGACAGCAGGTGGAAAGCTTCGGGCAAGGAAAAGGAGGAGTTCCTGATCGTCATCAAGCCCAACTTCATGTGTGCTGCCTTTGAAGTAGATATCTCGGTCTATACGGACGTCGAGCTTCTGGAGCATCTCATCAGGCGGATAAAGGATCAAGGCTACTCCAAGGTCAAGGTTGTCGAATCCCAGATGGTCTGGTCCATATTCTACAAAGATCGGACCGTGAAAAAAGTGGCTGCCCTGTTAGGTTACTCCGGAGACGGCTACGAGATTGTGGACCTTTCGATGGAAGCGGAGATCCATGATTACGGAGACCCCACCCTCGGACACCACACGGCCGCCAAATCCTGGAGAGAGGCGGACTACCGGATTTCCTTTGCCAAGAACAAGACCCACTTTCAGTCCTACTACACGGGATGCATGAAGAACGTATACGGCTGTCTCCCGAAGCGGGATAAGCTTAAGCACTACCACGGACAGAGGCGGGAATTCGAAGGCTCCACGATCGCAATCCTGGAGGCGTTCCCCGTCCATTATTGTTTCATCGACGCCTATTTCAGCGGCGACGGCCTGGCCGGGTTGATCAGGGATAACAGCCCGAATGAAACGAACACGATCATCTGCGGCGACAACTGCCTTGCCGTGGACTGGGTGCAAGGGGAAAAAATGGGGCTCGATCCCTTAAAGAACGCGGTCGTGAGGCGAGGGGTCGAGCGTTGGGGAAAGCCCAGGATTGATCGAATCGGGCCGACAGACAAATATGACCCCTGGAGAAACATTTTGCCCGGCGTGAGCGCCGTCGCCAACCTCATCGAAGAGTACTATCATGTGGCCAAGCTTTTTTGCTTTGTCTTCGCCTACCGGATGCATCCCCGCTTCGAGCTCGTCGATGACTGGACATGCTCTCTCACAAGGCCCTTTCGCTTCTGCGCCAAAACCGTGGATTTCCACATGGGCCTGATCCTCTCCCTCCTCGTGCTCATCCTGCTTTTCTTGTTTCTCTCCGGCTTGGTGAAGTGGGACATCGCAGCATCCGAGGTGCGATACCTGGTGGATCCGGTCAGGTACGGGATTGCGTTTTCCATCTTTACGGGCGGCGTGATGCATCTCCTGGGGCTGATAACAGCCCTGCGCCGGGGATGGTCGCTTCCCAGGATTTGCTGGTTCTTCTTTTTGTTCGCCATTGTACTTTACCCAGTGAGCGCGGTCATGATCCTCGACGGCATGAGCCTGGGGTACTGGATCACCCTGGTAGCCCCCTGCGTCGGAGGGCTCTTCATTTTCATCGGGTTTTTTCAGCCTAAATCCCGTTTTCTGATGCTCTTGGCCGGAACCCATGAAAGTGAGATCACATGGATGGGGTTCCTGCAAATCGCGAGCGAGTCCTTGGCCGTGGCGGGCGCAGCCATCACGATCTACCTGGGATAAGGGACCCAGCTCCCGCTGCACCTGAGGCCTTTTCGCCCATCAAGGGGAACGAACTGGTCGCAGCAGTGGCACACCTCCCGGTTGAACGGATTGTGAACACCCACCGCCATGACGATCACCAACGATGATCCCTGGAAGATGAAGGGGCTCTCCCGGAGTTTCTTTTCGGAGTTTCTTTTCTGTTGACTCGGGCGGATGAATCGGTTAGCGTTCCCCGTACGAATCCTTTTCCGTAACAGCCCCCTATCCACGACGAATAAAAGACAACCTGCTTCCGAGGGTTTCCCAGGACAAAGGTGCACCTCGGTTGGACAAAGATCCATTGGGATTCCAAGGAGGATCCGAATGCCTGTTCGACGAAGCGCGTGGCGTCCTCTCGCTGAGACTGAAACCCCTCTCATTCCTCTCTTCCCAGAGGCGGCCGGGGAAACCCGGGCCATTCACGGACAACGCTCCCAGTCCTGCCATCGGAGATTTTCATGCATCACGAATCCTTGAGTGATTGCTTTGCCGAAGTCTGCACCAGGTTCAAGGGAAAAAAAGCCCTTACCTTCTTTCGTGGAGCGACACCTGAGACGGAGATTTCCTTCACCGCCCTTGAAAGAGACTCAAACCGCGCCGCCAATGCGCTCCTGGAGCATGGCGTGGCCAAAGGAGACAGGGTTATTCTCTTTTTCACAAAGTCCCTCTTCTCCGTGGTCGCCCACCTCGGAGTCCAGAAGATCGGCGCCATTTCCGTCCCCCTGAACACAGGGTTCAAGAAACCGGAAATGGCCTACTTCATCCAGGATGCATCCCCGAAGCTTATCCTCTCAGGCATGGAGCAGGTGTCGTTGATCGAGGAAACCGCGCCCGGCCTGAAAAACCTGGTCGTTGATACCGAGGCTCGGTACGAAGGCCTGGGTTGGCTCCACAGAGCATCCGATACCCCGCCGAGATCCCGGGTTGAACCCGATGATCCTGCCCTGATCATCTACACTTCCGGGACCACCGGAAAGCCGAAGGGAGCGGTCTTGACCCAAGCCAACCTCATCCATGACGCCCGCAACATCATCCGCGTCTGGGAGATCACCGCCTCCGACGTTCTCTGCCATGCCCTTCCCCTGTTCCACGTTCACGGCCTCTGTTTCGCCCTGCACACATGCCTCCTGGCAGGCTCCCACGTCCTGCTCCTCGACGCCTTCTCGCCGGAAGCGGTCATCCACCTTCTTGCAAAAAAAACGCCGCCTCTGTGCACCATTTTCATGGCTGTCCCATCCATGTATGCGAAGCTGATGGAGTTCATGGAAGGGAAAACTATCGACTTCGAGCATATCCGGCTTTGGACTTCCGGCTCCGCTCCCCTTTTGCCCAAAGACTTTGAGAGGA
>JAGUZM010000442.1 GCA_020060805.1 Deltaproteobacteria bacterium
AGCAAACCCGAGGGAGGCTGAGATGAAAGGCATGAAGAACCACCAGTTCCCGGCGTGCCTGAAGGCTTTTCCCACCTTCGTGGTGTCCTTGACGGCAAACGCGGTCTGCCAGTAATCCTGCTGCATCGGCAATGAGAAGAAGGCCCATGCAAACACAGGGATGAGGTAGTTGATCAGGGCGCTCGGCCGGAAAATCTCGACGAACGCGGGGTCGAGCTTGCCCTGCTGAATAAGGTTGTAGGCCTCGTCAACGATGGGGGAGGGCCCTCCGATCGCGATCCATGTCCCGATGCCCACGATCGCGCAAATCGGCATGGCGATGAGCGTGAAAATCCATGTTGCAATAAGGCTTCCCCACAAGCCCGCCACCAGGGCGTAGATGACCACCGCAATCCCCATGATGACCACGCCCACCCAGTAGGGCACAGCGCCTCCGGTCAGCCCCACGAAAACGTGGCCGGCTGCGAGGCCCTGAATCCAGGCGCCGCTGAAACTGGTGGCAATGGCCGCGCAGAGGACCGCCACATGCAGCTTGGTGTCGAACCGGCGCTTGAAGTATTCCGTGTAAGAAAGGGCATAAGGGAAAACTTCTCTCAGTTTTGAGGCCCAGATCCCGAAGACCCACAGCCCCGCGGAGTACATGGGATAGATCCACACCCCCGAGAGACCATTGCCCACAGCACCCTCTGCTGAACCCATCACAGAGGACCCCCAGATGTACATGGAGGTAACGGAAGCCATGGCCAGAGCCCAGTGGGCTCTCCTTCCAGCCACAAGATAGTCTTCCGAGGTCTTGATCAGTTTCCACTTGTTGGCAAGGATAACAACGATAACCGGGACTAAAATCGCGACTGCTGCGGCAAGCAGAGCAACCGCCGGAGATATACCCTTCATCTTCTTCCCTCCTTTTTTCTAGTGGTTGACTGGAACACCCTTCTTCTCTGTATGCAGCCTGTCTTCACCTCCTTTCACCCTCCTCCTTTTTCACTCAAATATGCTTTCTTGGAAGCTTCCTTTCTGAAACAGGAAACCGTGAGCATTCCGCCTTCTCCGACCCTTCGAAGAAACCGTTAGGCCCAGTAGGCCATGGTCCTCTTCTGAAGCATTTCCCTGAACTGCCGGGTTGTCTTCGGCAGGACCTCTTTGGTGCCCCAGTCCATGATCACGCCGTATCTCCGCACCACGTCGATCTCGTCGATTTCCCCTGCCAGGAGCTTTTTCTTGACCGATTCAGGGTCTTCTTTCATCCAGGCAGTCCGCTTGCTGCGGATATGGGAGCGCTCCTTCTCCGTCGCGGGTTGATCGATTTCATAGTCCAGCATTTCCTCATCGATCGTTCGGATCACGACGCCGTAGTCTTTTTTGGCCCTTTCCACGGAGACGTATCCGTCGATCACATCATCGAGCACATGGGCCGGATCCCGCTCGAGGGGGTCTCCCAGGCCGCCTCCTCCCGATGAGGGCCTGATGAACGTGTCGCCGGTTTTCACGGGGACCCCTGAAAAGATCGCCCCCAGGAATTTGGCATCCGCTTTTCCGTTGTTCTTCCACAGCCCCTGGGGGATTGAAGGCAGGCCGCCCCAGATCCCGAAAGCGATGGACCGGGCCCGATCACAGCAATAGGACATGACGGAGCGCTCGCAGCTCATCACGGTACCGCCCTTCACCAGGCCGCATCCCCCTCGAAACTTACCAGGGCCGCCGGAATCCATGAGAATGCTGTGCTGGCTTGTCAACACCGGGCAGAGACGCTCCTGGCCTTCGCAGGGTTGGATGCTCAGTCCTAGACCGAACACCGGCGCGGTCCCGTTGCAGCCGTCCTTGATGCTGCGACCCCCATGGCCGCCGGCCATCCAGTCATACCACATGAAGAAGTTGCCGAACCCCGGCCTCCGATCCCAGCCCCCGATGAGGAGATACTCCAGGTTGAACACGCATCCCATCGCTCTCTTGGGCATCAAATGGGACCACAATTCAATCACCGCCGCCTGGGCCTTCTCGTAAACGCCGGAGCAGAAACCGGTCACCGCGATCGGCCACGGCGCGTTGACCACGCTGTTTTCAGGCATTTTGACCTCAATGGCCCTGAAGAATCCCCCGTTCAAGGGGATATCGGGGAAAAAGGCCTTTGTGCCCGCAACCAGCGCCGAAAGGGTCGCGGGGTACGCGGAGTTGAGAAAACACCCTACGTAGGGATGAGAGCCCTCGAGGTCATAGGTGATCTGATCGCCCTTGATGGTCATTTTCACTTTCACGGGGATGAGGCCTTCTCCAACCTCGGGGTCCTGGTCAATGAAGTCCACGGTTTCCCAGGTCCCGTCCTGGAGGTCCGCGACCCGGCTGCGGGTGATCCTCTCCACGTATGACTGGCATTCCCGGGCCGCCTGGAGGACGGTGTCTTTTCCGTATTTCGCGATAAGCCTCAGGAACTCCCGTTCCCCCACTTTTGTCGCCTCCGCCTGGGCGCGCAGGTCTCCCAGCCTGTCGTCAACCCCTCTCATGTTGGAAACCAGGCAGTTGGCCACATCCGCGAGGTAGCGGCCCTTGTCCCAGATGCGCACGGGGGTGATGCGTGTTCCCTCCCCGTAATGCTCCTTGGCGGTGATATCGAAGGACCCCGGCACCCTTCCGCCCACATCCGCCCAGTGCCCGTTGCAGAGGGTGTACGCCACGATTTCCCCGTTGTAGAAAACCGGCCTCACCACCC
>JAGUZM010000246.1 GCA_020060805.1 Deltaproteobacteria bacterium
CATCCAGTTCGAGGGCGCCAAGCCCTCCCGGGAAGAGATCCGCGAGCTGTGGGAATCCTATCGGTCGGTTCCCCAGGAACTGGGCTTACCCACCGCTCCAGCGCGTCCGATCATCTTCAGGGAAGAGGTGGACCGTCCCCAGCCGCGCAAGGATCGCGACGCTGAAAACGGCATGGCTGTGAGTGTGGGGAGGCTACGGCCATGCAAAGTCCTTGATTACCGTTTCGTCGGGTTGTCCCACAACACCGTCCGCGGGGCGGCCGGCGGCGCCATCCTCATGGCAGAGCTGCTCAAGGCAAAGGGATATCTGGGTTGAGGGAAATTCCCTCCGTCTCGTTAGGTGATGAATAACTCGGGCGCGCGGATCGGCTCGGCTCGATCCCGGCGTGGCACTTACCGGGGGCGAGGCAGCCGATGTTCGGGGCCGGATACTTGCTTGGATCCATGCCTGGGACCGGGAATTCAGCCGAGACCCGGGGAGGACTGCACCAGAGAATAACAAGCAGGAAGATGAGAAGAGGTAGAAGAGGGTTCATCAACCATTTGGGGATTGTCATGCAGACCTCCTTTCTTGGTGAGAGCCTTCTACGTCAACCGTTCATATTTTGGAAATGAGGCCGATGGGAAACGCCGCTCGTCAACTTTGTCAACGCAGCAATGAGCTTATTGATCCGAAAAAATAGCTGATCTTGGGTCTCAATGAAACTGGTCTCTATGAGAACTCAGAGCGATGTCCTAAGGGGCTGAGCTCTGATCCTGCGTCGTCCACGGCACGGCTTGATTCTTACGCGTGATGACTGCTACAACTGATTCCTACTAAACCTCAGGGAACCTGTCAATCCTCAAGACTGCCTACCGGCATACTTGTTTCAGCTTCAAACGCAGGTGACCGTCACTTCTTTTGGTACGAGGATAATTCTGAACGAGAAGGCGGTTTTAATTTGACATAATTGTTGTTTTTAATTATTTTGTTGTCCAAATGGACAATCAACATATTTGAGGCAACAATGGGCATTGAACGCGAGATATTGGATTACCTAGAAAATCATATGGGAGATCTGATCCCTCTGCAAGGGCTAAATATCCGTATTGAGGCCCAGCGCTCCGAAGAAAAAGCGTGGCGACCCGATTTCATGGCCCGTGTCTCTTACAAAAAGCTGCAATTCAAACTGATCGGGGAAATAGTTCTCCAGCAGAGCTCTTCAATATTCAAGGCAAAACTGTCCCTTCTAAAATCCCATGCCAGCAAGGATAAAGGCTTGGTGCCCCTGGTGGTGGCCAAATACCTGAGCCCCGACCGCAGGAAGCAGTGTCAGGAAGAAAGTGTCTGTTTCCTGGACCTCTCGGGTAATGTCTTCCTGGAATATGGCGGCCTGTATATAGAACGCATCGGCTTTCCCAACCGCTTCCCGGAAAAAAGGAGGGGGCGAGGTCTTTTTTCCGACAAGGCATCGCTCATTCTCCGGGCCGCCTTCTCGGATATCAAGAAGGTATGGGGGGTTCGGGAGCTTGCCCACTCTGTTGGGCTCGATCCCGGTTTTGTCTCCCGCATGGCACAGGAACTCGAAAAAAGGAACTATGTATCCCGCATCGATTCCAAACTGAAGCTCCGAGATCCCGGGAGTCTTCTGGAAGACTGGGTCCGGGAATACGATTACCTCAGGAACCAGGAAGCCAGGTACTTCTGTCTGGCAAAAGGCCCGGAGGAGATTATGGACAAACTGATCGGCGCCCAGATCCCGGATGATATTCCATACGCACTGAGCCTTCATGCAGGGGCCAATCTTGTCGCTCCCTACGCCGTCTACAATGAGGTTCACATCTACGTTCAGGACAAAGGCGGTATCCATTGGTTCGTGGAAAAACTGAAATTGAGGGAGGCCGGAAAAGGCGCCAATCTCATATTCCTGTTGCCCTATTACAAACATTCGGTCTTTTATAGTAAACAGAGGATCAGGAACCTATGGGTGGTTTCAGACCTCCAGCTCTATCTTGACCTGCACAGCTACCCGATGCGGGGCCTGGAGCAGTCCGAGCATCTCTATGAAAAACGCCTGGAACATCTCATCGATGGTTGAAAGGCTTCCATGCCTCAAGATTTCAAAGCCGGGTTTTTAAAAACCCTCTGGATTCTCAGGGACTATCTGCCTGTGATCGTTATCGGAGGCGGGTGGGTTCCCCTCCTGTACTATCATTATCTCCTGGCAGACAAATCCAGAGTGCCCATCAGGACGCGGGACATCGATCTTTTGGTTGACATTCAGGTACCCCTGGTAGGTGACAAAAGAGTGGACCGGTTGCTCCTGGATGCAGGCTTCAAGGCAACATTCAAAAGCTCGGATACCCCTCCGGTAATACACTATGAAGGAAACATCGACGGAGAGGAAGTCGAAATAGAATTCCTGACGGATCAGCGAGGACCCAGGGATGATGTGGTCATTGAGGTCCAGAAGGGGCTCTACGCCGAGGCCTTGAGATTTATCTCAATACCCATCAGCCATACGATTGAGGTGACCATCGATGATTTTCGGATCGGAGGAGAATATCACCGTCTCAACGTAAAAGTCCCTTCCCCCGAAGCCTATATCTTTCACAAAGGGTTGATCTTTGAACGCCGCAAGGACAAACAAAAGAAGGCAAAGGACCTCTATTACATCTTTGATATCCTGGCCAACTGTCCTGAGCTCAAGGGACGGATCATCGAAGGTCTAAAGGGACTTGAAAAAGAGTATCCCTCCTGGTTCTCACGTTTCATCAAGAACCTCCAGAACAACTTCTCAGACCTGGTGAGTGATGGCATCGCCATGATCTCGAGCCAGCGTCCAGCCAGCGCTTTTCCCCAATTGACCGATGATCAGTTCAGACAATATGTCTTTGGCATTTTCCAGCAGTTCACGAAGGAATCAACTGGGCTTCGCCGTTAGCCCTCCAATCCGATCACCTTATCGCATCGCTTCAGCATCATCCACCATTTCAGAAGCTTCAGGGCGCAATGAGCTTCGCCTTTTTGTCTTAGGGCCCGGGAGCGGGTGGTTCAGGGACTCGGCCGAGTTCAATGGTCTTATCGTCAACAATCGAGAAGGGCAGAATATTCCGGTAAGCGAAGAAGTATCCCCATATCTCGCCGTCATCGCCCTCTATCCTGTACAGCCTCATAGGCGTTTTTGCACTGACAGCGCCTCCACTGTAGTAAACCTGTTCAAGATCCTGGCGCGTGGTTACCTTCCTCCAGCCCGAGCCCGGCCGGATCGTTCTGTCGGATTCCTTCACGTTCGCAACGAGAGCCGCCGGAATCCCAGGCCGCCACTCGTACACATAAAAATCCGCCTCATCGAAGCGCTACAGGGAAGCAGTTGCCGGGAGGTGGCACATGGCCACCGAGATCCCGCAAGCCACGGCGGGCCTCATCGTCGAAGACGCGAGCGACGTCGATAAGGCTGCTGAAAGATGCTCCGTGATCTTCTCGGCCGTCGACATGCAAAAAGACGCGGTGAGAAAACTGGAGATGGACTATGCGGCAAGGGGCTTTGCCGTGATTTCCAATAACTCCGCCCACCGGTTGACCGATGAC
>JAGUZM010000119.1 GCA_020060805.1 Deltaproteobacteria bacterium
CCCCCTGGAACAGGTGAGGCCCCTTCTGAGCTTGCTCAAGAAAATCCACAGCCTCGTTCATGATGGTGATTAGAATCTCAGTTATGACTTCTTCGCCAGATGCGGAAAAGTCTTGGAGGCCGACCTGAGGGGGCAAGCAACTCATTGAACATTGAACATCGATCATTGAACATTGAACATCGTGCACTGAACACCGATCATTTGGTTCTGAGTCAATGAACAATAGGAAATGGTAAATGCTAAATGATAGATGATAAATGATTCGGCTACAGCCAAAGGTTTGCGTTAGAGGCCTCGACTCAACAGGCCCTGGAGTGGGGAGCATTTGTCCGGCAAAAGAGGTTTCGATCATGCAAAAACTGGCTTTGACAAAGCTTCTCATCCTGGATGTGGACGGGGTGCTCACGGACGGCCGGTTCATCCTCACGGAGGGAGGGGAGGAGTTCAAGGCCTTTAACGCAAAGGACGGCCATGGGCTGAGAATGTTGACGAGCGCGGGCATCGGCGTGGCCATCATCTCCGGCCGGAGCTCCGGGGCGGTCGAGCACCGCGCAAGGGATCTCGGGATCGCCGAAGTGCACCAGGGAATCAAAGACAAGGAAGCACTGGTTATGAAAATCATCCGCAGCCGGGGATTGACCGAGGAGGAAGTTTGCTGCGTCGGGGATGATCTCCCGGACCTTCCCCTTTTCTCTCATGCGGGCGTCTCCTTCGCAGTGGCCGACGCTGTCCCTGAAGTGATCGAGGCGGCTACGGGGCGGTGAGGGAGGTTTGCGAAGCGATCCTCAAAGCGAAAAACCTCTGGCCCTATCCCACGGCCTCGGATGGGGTGCTGGAAAAATGACCTTTACACCCTAAATTTGGGTTTGGTATACTTATTGCACTGTGTCGCCTTTCTTCAAGAAGAACTGGCCTCTCTTGGGCGTTGTGATCCTCGTTGCGATCCTCGGGTTCTACCTGGTCCGGGCCCAGAGAAACTCCTCGCAGAAACCTGTCGAACCGAATGTTTCGGCGGAGGAGGGTCTGAAACTGGAAGATGTCCACTTCACTCAGGACGATCCCGACGACAGGGTGAAATGGATTCTCGACGCCAAAGAGGCGAGGTTATCCAAGGACAAGGAAGTCATCTCTTTCCGAAAATACAGGCTGAGGCTGGAGCCTGAGAAAAGGGCCCACGTCAACCTGGAAGGGGAAAGGGGTGAGTACTCCAGGTCTTCGGGAGAAATCCGTCTGAATGGGGGCCTCAAAGCCACGACCGACGACGGCTACCGGATTGTCACGGAGAGTGCCGTGTACCGGCACAAACAGGGCCGTCTGGAGACGAGCGATCCCGTGAAGATTACGGGCCCTTTCTTTTCCGTTGAGGGCCGGGGGCTTGATCTGGACGTGGAAAAAGAAACGGTCCAAATTCTTTCAAACGTGACCACCCTGATCGATAAGGATTTTAGAACCCTATGACATCCCCCTACGCAAGACCCCTGATGCTGGTTGTGGCCTTCTGGCTGTGTCTCGTCCCGGCCCGGGCCCTGTCCGCTGACAGGGTTCAGAAGGACCAGGGAAAAGCTCAACCGATCGTCGTCAAGTCCAACAGCCTGGAGGTGGACAACAAAAAAAGGGTCGTCATCTTCACGGGAAACGTGGATGCAAGGCAGAACGACCTCGTCATCCTTTGCGAGAAAATGTTTGTCCATTACTCCGGAACGATGACGAGCGACCCTTCCCAGAAGACGGACCTCAAAATGGAAAAAATCATCGCCAAGGGGGGGGTCCGGATCAGCAGGCCTGGCGGCGGCCTGGCCACGGCAGAAGAGGCGGTCTATTACCACCATGATGAAAAAGTGATCCTCACAGGCAACCCTTCCGTAAAGCAGGGTGAGGATTTCGTTGAAGGACACCGGATCACCCTGTACCTGAGGGAAGACCGAAGCACTGTGGAGGGGTCTGACGGTAAACCGGTCCGGGCCGTGATTTCCTCCGGAATGGAGAGAAGGTGACGGATTCGGCCACACATCGTGAAGACCTGGCGGCCAGGGGCCTTGTCAAGATTTACTCGGGCAAGAAGGTCGTAGACGGGATCGACCTGACCTTGAACCGTCACGAGATCGTCGGCCTTCTGGGGCCCAACGGGGCGGGAAAAACGACGACTTTTTACATGATCATCGGCCTGACCAGGCCCGATGGAGGCAAGGTGTACCTGGACGGACAAGACATCAGCCAAGACCCGGTTTATTTCCGGGCGCGTAAAGGGATCACGTACCTCTCCCAGGAGCCATCGGTCTTCCGGAAGCTCACCGTGGAAGAGAACCTCCTCGCCATCCTGGAGAGCCTGAGCATCCCCAAACATGAGCTGAGAACGAGGCTTGAAGCTTTGCTGGCTGAACTCAACATCACCCATCTGGCAAAACAAAAGGCCTCCTCCCTGTCCGGAGGGGAAAGACGCCGCCTCGAAATCACCAGATCCCTCGTGACCGAGCCGAGGTTCATGCTCCTCGATGAACCCTTCGCGGGCATCGATCCTCTCGCCCTGAACGACATCAACCAAATCATCAGGCAATTGAGGGAGCGGGGGATCGGTATCGTCATTTCCGACCACAATGTCAGAGAGACGTTGAAAGTCTGCGATTCTGCATATATCATTAGTCATGGGAGGGTGGTGGAACACGGAACCCCGGAAGAGATCTTGCAGAGCAAGATCGCTCGCGCCTGTTACCTCGGCGAAGAGTTTTCTCTGTAGCTGTCGCTCCTTTTCCGGGGAACATGCCCGGCCTGAAGAAATACGAGGGTTTATAGAGGATCATGGCTCTACAATTGAAACAATCCCTCAGCCTCGCACAGCAACTGATCATGACCCCGCAGTTGCAGCAGGCCATCAAGCTCCTTCAGCTCTCAAGGCTGGAGCTCCTCGATACCATCCATGCGGAGATGGAAACCAATCCGGTATTGGAGGAACACTCTCCGGAAGAGGGTTTGGGAGAAAAACCGATGGAATACGAGGCTGAGGCAACCCCTCCGTCCCAGGAGACGCCCCTCGCAGACGAGGGGAGGGAATCCATGGACTGGGAGACGTATCTCTCCGACTACAATACGGGATGGGCGGAGTCCCCCTACGAATCAAGGGAGGTCCCCTCTTTCGAAAGTGTCACCTCCAGCAAGACAAGCCTTTATTCCCATCTCACGTGGCAACTGCACTTGAGCCGGATCAGCGACGCTCATAAAGAAATCGGGATCTTTATCATCGGTAACCTCGACGAAGACGGCTACCTCACCGTTTCTGCGGAGGAGATCTCCCAAACCACCGCTTCTCCCCTGGACCAGGTGCTGGAGACCCTCGCGGTGATCCAGAATTTCGACCCCGTCGGAGTGGCTGCCAGGGATACCAGGGAATGCCTGTTGATCCAGGCGAGATTTCAGACCCTCGGGGGAACCGTGGTTGAAAAAATCATCCTGGAGCACATGGATAAACTGGAGAACAAAAGGTATGACCTCATCGCCAAGGCTCTCTCCGTCCCCCTCAACGAGGTCCTGGCCGCGATCGAGGTCATTACCAGCTTCGAACCCAAACCGGGCCGGCAGTACAGCGACGAGGAAACGATTTACATCAGCCCCGACATTTATGTCATCAAAGTGGGGGATGAGTATGAAATCGTCCTGAACGAAGACGGGCTGCCGAAATTGAGAATCAACGCTTTCTATCGTGCCATCCTGAGCAGCAAAGACCCGATGCAGAACGGGACCCGGCAGTACATTCAGGAAAAACTCAAGTCCGCCGCTTGGCTCATCAAGAGCATCCACCAGCGCCAGAGGACGATTTACAAAGTCACCTCCAGCATCGTTCGTTTTCAGAGGGATTTCCTGGACAAAGGGATCGCCCATCTTAAACCCCTCGTCTTGCGTGATGTGGCGGAGGACATCCAGATGCATGAGTCCACCATCAGCAGGGTGACCACGAACAAGTATGTCCACACTCCCCAGGGTCTTTTTGAGCTGAAGTATTTCTTCAACAGCGCCATCCAGTGCCTTGACGGGGACGCCGTCTCCTCCGAAAGCGTCAAGGAACACCTCCGCAATATCATCAAGTCCGAGAACAGGGCGAGACCTTACAGCGACCAGGAAATTGCCGAAATGTTGAAGCAGCACAACATCAACGTAGCCCGACGAACCGTGGCCAAGTACAGAGAAACGTTAGGCATTCTGCCGTCCAGAAAAAGAAAAAAACCCTACTGAGACCCCGTTTGACTTTTCCACTTTTCTTTGTTAAAGATCTTTTCCCTCCAGGAGGTGATATTTATGGAGATTACGGTCACATTCAGACGCATGGAACCAGCCGAAAGCCTCAGGGTCTATGCTGTTGAAAAACTGTCCAAGATCAAGAAGTACCTGGATTCCCCGTTTGAAGCTCATATCGTTCTCGAGGTGGAGAAATTCAGACACATGGCGGATGTCACTCTCAGCCTGGACGGCACGTGGATCAAGGCCCTGGAAGAGACGGGCGACATGTATTCGGCGATTGACCAGGTGATGGACAAAATCGAAAAACAGGTCAAGAGGCACCGATCGAAGATCAAAAACCGCCGGGGCGACACGGTGAGGGGAGAAGAGATCCTCGAAGGCGAACCCGGCGCTCAAGGCCCGCGGCCGTTGTCCGAGGAGCCGATCATCACGGTGGAAAAACTGGTTGCCAAGCCCATGGACACCGAAGAGGCGGCGATGCAGCTTTCGCTCACGAAGCAGGATTTCCTTGTCTTCAGGAACTCCCGCTCGAGCGAGATCAATGTGATGTACAGGCGGAAAGACGGCAACTTCGGGTTGATAGAGCCTGCGAGTTAAGGCAGTCAATCTCTTGGTGCTTCACGGAAGACTATGAAACTGTCAGATCTCCTCGCAGAGGAAAGCGTCATTCCAGACCTGAAAGCCACAGATAAAACCGGGGTCCTGGAAGAACTGGTGGAGGTTCTCAGGAAACACGACCCCTCTCTGGACAAGAACGCCTTGGTGAAGGTCTTGTTGGAAAGAGAACGCCTCGGCAGCACAGGGATAGGCGACGGGATTGCGATCCCTCACGGGAAATTTTACGGCGTTGACCGGCCGATCATCTCTTTCGGCCGAAGCCGCAAGGGCCTGGAATTC
>JAGUZM010000209.1 GCA_020060805.1 Deltaproteobacteria bacterium
ATCAGCGACATCATCGAGTAGGACGACCCTCGGTTTCCAAGCCCTTGCGCAAGGAAGGAGAATGAATAAGTTGATCACCAATCAAAAAATACGGATCAGGCTCAAGGCGTATGACCACAAGCTCCTCGACCAGTCGGCCATGGAGATCGTGGAGACGGCCCGGGAGACGGGAGCGAAGGTGGCAGGACCGATCCCTCTGCCCACGGTCATCAACAAGTACTGCGTGTTGAGGTCCCCCCATGTGGACAAGAAATCGAGGGAGCAGTTTGAGATCCGCACCCATAAGCGACTCCTGGATATCCTGGAGCCAACCCAGCAGACCGTGGACGCCCTGATGAAATTGGACCTGGCCGCCGGGGTGGATGTGGAGATCAAACTCTAGGCAAAGAGGAACGGGGCTCGTATGGTTAACAAAGTACTTGGGAAAAAGATAGGGATGACCCGCTATTTCCTTGAGGAAGGGAAGAGCGTTCCAGCCACCTTGGTGAAGGTGGGTCCCTGCGTGGTGATTCAGAAAAAAACCACGGAAAACGACGGGTATGAGGCGATTCAGGTGGGGTTCGAGGACCAGAAAGAAAAGCGGGTCAATAAACCCCTCGCGGGTCACTTTAAGGTCGCGGGGAACAAGTTTTTCAAACACCTGAAAGAAATCAGGGTGGAGAAATCCGATCAATTTGAGCTGGGGCAGGAGATCCGGGTGGACATCTTCAACATCGGAGATACGGTCTCCGTGACGGGCCGGAGCAAGGGCCGGGGTTTTGCGGGCGTGGTGAAGCGGTGGGGGTTTTCGGGCGGCAAGGATACCCACGGCTGCCGTTCCCATCGGGTGCCCGGGTCCATAGGGTCCAACACCGATCCAGGAAGGGTTTGGAAGAACAAGAAGCTTCCCGGTCGCATGGGGTATGCGAGAACCACGGTCCGCCGGCTGAAGATCCTGGACGTGAGGCCTGAGACAGACGTGATCGCCCTCAAAGGCGCGGTTCCGGGGAGTCCGAACAGTGTGGTTGAAATATGCAAGATGGATTGATCCTAGGCGTATCGTGAAAGACACGGAGAAGAGGGGCTGGTTTGATGACGGTCGTTGATGTCTATAATCTGGAGAGAGAGAAGATCTCCCAGGCTGAGCTGAACGAGAAGGTTTTTCAGGTGCCGGTGAAGAAGCATGTCCTCCATCAGGTGGTGGTGAGTCAGCAGTCGAATCGCCGATCGGGCACCGCCTCAACGAAGGGGCGTTCCGAGGTGAACCGGTCGGGCAAGAAGCTCTGGCGCCAGAAAGGGACCGGAAGGGCGAGGGTGGGTGATGCGGGATCGCCCACGAGGAGAGGAGGAGGCGTCATCTTTGGGCCCAAACCCCGCCAATACGACAAAAAGATTCCGAAGAAGGTGGGCAAACTCGCCCTGTGCATGGCTTTGAGCGACAAGCTGCAGAACGAGCGGCTCTTGGTCCTGAGCGATTTCGACCTTCCCGGGATAAAAACAAAGGACTTCGTCCAGGTCATGAGGTCTTTTGAGGTTCACAAGGCTCTCATCGTGACCGAGGGGAAAAATGAAAACCTAGAGAAGTCATCGCTCAATGTGCCCTGGGTCAAGGTGATGAGGTTTGAGGGCCTCAATGTGTACGATGTCCTCAACCATGAGCACCTGTTTCTGGTGCGATCGACGATTCCAAGAATAGAGGAGGCGCTGCTTTCCTAATGGACATCTACCACGTCATCAAGAAGCCCCTCATCACGGAGAAAGGCACTCGCCAGAAAGAGAGCTACAACCAGATCTGCCTCAAAGTGGACCGAAGGGCGAACAAATTGGAGATCCGGCAGGCCGTGGAACAGCTTTTCAAGGCTAAGGTGCTGGAAGTGAAAACCATGAACGTGCGCGGCAAGAGCCGCCGTATCGGCAGAAACATCGGTTTCAGGTCAGACTGGAAGAAAGCCATCGTCAAACTGGCCCCTGGCAAGACGATCGAGTTCTTCGAGGGGGTCTGATTCTGACGCAAGGCCCCCCCAGGGGGGAGCGAAAGGGAAACGGAGAAAGGGATGGCGATTAAGCGTTACAAGCCGACATCACCGGGAAGACGATTCATGACGTACTCCACGAGGGAAGAGATCACCCGGCGCGCCCCTGAAAAAAGCCTTCTGGTGCCCCTGAAGAGGACGGGGGGGAGGAACAGCCTTGGGAGGGTGACCGCGTGGCACCGGGGTGGAGGCCACAAGCGGCGGTACCGGATCATCGATTTCAAGCGGGACAAGCACGGGGTTCCGGCCAGGGTGGCGAGCATCGAGTATGATCCGAACCGCTCAGCGAACATCGCGTTGCTCCATTACGTGGACGGAGAAAAAAGGTACATCCTCGCTCCCCAGGGACTGCGTGTCGGGGACGACTTGGTTTCGGGCCCGGGGGGTGAAATTCGGACGGGCAACACCCTCCCCCTGAAAGACATTCCCCTGGGTACGTTCGTGCACAACATCGAGCTCAACGCAGGGCATGGGGGCCAGCTCGCAAGGGGCGCGGGGAGTTATGCCCAGCTCATGGCGAAAGAGGACAAATACGCACAGCTCAAGCTGCCCTCAGGCGAGGTGAGGATGGTGGGGCTGGACTGCAAGGCGACGATCGGCCAGGTGGGAAACATCGAGCACGAGAACATTCGTATAGGCAAGGCGGGCAGAACCCGATGGCGGGGAAAAAGGCCCCATGTCAGGGGTGTGGCGATGAACCCCGTGGACCACCCTCACGGCGGAGGGGAAGGGAAGACCTCGGGAGGCCGCCATCCGGTGACTCCCTGGGGAGTTCCCACCAAGGGATACAAGACGCGGGTGAGGAAGGCGAGCGATCGGTTGATCGTGAAGAGGCGCAAGTAGTCTGTGAAAGTCATGATCCACTGAAACGATGAAACAGGAGGAAAGCTTTGGGTAGATCGGTGAAAAAAGGGCCGTTCGTTGATTCGCATCTCATGAAGAAGGCGGAATCGGCCATTCAGATGCAGAGCAGGAAAATCATCAAAACCTGGTCGAGAAGATCCACCATCCTTCCCGAATTCGTTGGTCTCACTTTTGCCGTACACAACGGAAAGAAATTTCTTCCTGTTTTCGTGACCGAAGACATGGTGGGACATAAACTGGGTGAATTCGCTCCGACCCGGACGTTCTACAGCCATGCCGGTGACAGGAAAACCCGATTGAAAGGTGTCCAGAAGTGATGGAAGTGAAAGCAACGACAAGATTCATAAGGATCCCGCCCCAAAAGGTCAGGCTCATCATGGATGAAC
>JAGUZM010000201.1 GCA_020060805.1 Deltaproteobacteria bacterium
CTTCTCCGGGGTAGGCGCATTCCCTCCAAGCCAGTCGGAGAAATGCCTCTCCGGGGCTGCTGCCGTAACCCTATGACTTTTCGGCGCCGGTTGCTAGGCTGGGGCGGTGGTTGCGGCTCTAAAGAGACCACCCCCCGGTCGGCCCGAAAAATCCTAAGCCCGCTTCTCTAACTTTCCCCGTTCTCCAACGCCTTCTTCGCCGACTCCAGCTCCCCGTGCTGATATTCCCATCTTGCCATCAATTCGTCGAGCTTTTTTCTCAACCCATCGTATTCGTTGAGCATGGGGACGCATTGATCCTTGTCCTTGAAGACCTCCGGGTCAGCCAGGGCCTTCTCCAGCTCCTCTTTCCGCTTTTCCATGTCGTCAATTCTCTGCTCCAGCTCCCGAAGCCTGTCCTGAATAGGGTTGAGGACGGCTGCGATCCTGCTTCGCCTCTCCGCCTTCTCTTTCCTTGCGGTTTTTTTGCTCGGGGCGGTTTGAGCGGGGGCAGGAGAAAGAGGGGCTGGCTGGGGGGGTGGGCCGGCCTCCTTCAGGGAGAGATGATGTTCATAGTCGCTGAGGGTGCCCGGGTACTCGACGATGGTTCCATCCCGGATGTCCCAGATCTTGGTGGCGAGCCTGTTCACGAAGGAGAGGTTGTGGGAGACAAACAGAAGGGTGCCGTTGTACTCCTCGAGGGCGTCGATCAGGATCTCCGAGGATATGATGTCCAGGTGGTTTGTGGGCTCGTCCATGACCATCAGGTTGCCTGGCTTGATCAGTATTTTCGCCAGAGACACCCTTGCCTTCTCCCCGCCTGAAAGAACGCCCACGGGTTTATCCACATCCGCGCCGGAAAAAAGAAAGGCACCGCAGACACCCCTGACGAAGCTGACGCTTTCATGGGGGACGACCTGGTAAACTTCTTCGATGATGGACTTCTTGGGGTCGAGCATCTCCGAGTGATGTTGAGCATAGTAGCTCATGGTGACGCCGTGACCCAGGAGGACCCGGCCCCTGTCAGGCTCCACCTCTCCTGCCATCATCCTGAGAAGGGTCGTTTTTCCCGCACCGTTGGGACCCAGGATGGCCACCCGCTCTCCCCGCATCACCCTCAGGAAAAGATCCTTGTATAGGGTCTTGCCGTTGAAGCTTTTTGAAATATCATCGATGACGACCGTATCCCTTCCGCTTCGGCTCACCGGGGGGAAGGAAAAACGGATGGTTTTTTGCCTTTCATGGGTCTTGATCAACTCCATCTTCTTGATCAGCTTGATTTTGCTCTGGGCCTGCCTGGCCTTGGAGCTTTTTGCCTTGAAACGCTCGATGAAACGCTGGGCCTCCTTGACCTTCTGCTCCTGGTTCCGAGCTCTCGCCTCCAGGGTCCTTTGCTCCTCCTCCCGCGCCCCAAGGTAAAAATCGTAGTTGCCGCTGTAAAACCGCATGCCCTCGGGCTCAAAGCTGACGGTGCGCTGAATCTGGCGGTTCAGGAAGTCCCTGTCATGGCAAATGAGAATCATGGCCCCTTTGAAGCTCTGGAGGAATTCCTCCAGCCACCGAACCGACGGGAAATCAAGATGGTTCGTCGGCTCATCCAGGAGGAGCAGGCCAGGGTTTCGGTAGAGAAGGCTGCCGAGGGCGGCCCTCATCTTCCAGCCCCCGCTGAGGGAGGAAACCGGCCTGTCCAGGTCGCCCGGCTGGAAGCCCAGGCCGGTCAGGATTTTCTCCGCCACGTGCTTGGGAAACTGAACGTCCAGGTCATTCAGGCGTTGATGGATCTCGGCGAGGCGGGCAGCCAGCCTTGCCTGGGTTTCCTGACCCGGATGGCTGTCGAGGGATCGCTCAATCCCTGCCATCTCGCGTTTCAGGTGGGAGCGTAAAGGAATGGTGTCGAGGATCGAGGGGAGCAGGTTGCCGGCCAGGGTCTCGTGGACGTCCTGGGGGAGGTACCCGATCTGGGTGCCTTTGGCTATTCGGATTTCTCCTGCGTCAGGGCTGAGGTCACCATGGAGAAGCCTCAGGAGGGTTGTTTTTCCTGCCCCATTGGGGCCCACAAGGCCGATGCGTTCGCCCGGCTCGACCTGGAAATTGACGCCACGGAAGAGCTCTTTTCCGGAAACAGCGAAACTGAGGTTTAATACGGCAACCAGGCTCATCTCTACTTCTTTCGGTGTTGCGAAATCCTAAGAGACCTCCCCCCGGGGTCAGCCCCCAAAACCTCTACGCCACCTCCGGAGAAGTCACGGTCCAGGACCGTAATAAATCAATTTCTGTGAGTCCAAGTCAAGTTTCAGGGAAGGCGAACAGCAAGTATTGCCTTACGCTGGCGGTTGCCATAATATCCGGCTTGTGTTACCTATTAGAAGAGGTTCAAGGTGCACGGTTCAAGGTGCACGGCGCGGGGTGCGGCGCAAGGGGAAGCAGAACACCTAATCCAAGCCTTAAACGGGGTTTCCCATGGGGATCGTTCAAAAAACCATCGGGCAGGCGATTTCGGATATCGCGAGAAAATTCCCTAATAACCACGCCCTCATTCATCCGGAGGTGGGCGTCCGCTCCAATTATTCCCTCCTCCTGTGGGAAATCGAAAGGATTGCGAAGGGTCTCATCAGGATGGGCATCGAGAAAGGAGACAAGGTCGCCCTCTGGGCGCCCAACATTCCTGAATGGATCGTGGCCCAGCTGGCGCTGACAAAGGCAGGCGCCATTTTCGTACCCGTGGACCCGAGCGCTGCCCCTTCCGACCTCCGATTCATCCTGGAACAGTCGGAGTCCAAAGCGATCATCATGGCAGGCGGCGCGGAGACGGAGGAACACATCGACATGGTCCAGGATGCGAGGGACCGTGCACCGCTCCTGGAACACGTCTTTCTGATCGGCTGGCAGTCTTTTCCGGAAATCATCCTCTGGACCGAACTCGCGGCCATGGGTGAAGACGTTGACGCCCAACGCCTTGAGGAGAGGGAAAAAGAGATCAACCCTGGCGATCCGGTGGCGATCATGTATACCTCGGGCACAACAGGCATGCCGAAAGGGGTGGTCCTCGACCATACGGGGCTCATCAACAAATCCCTCGCCTCTGCAAAGCGCCAGGGCCTTGGGCCGAGCGACAAACTCTGCCTTTTCTTTCCTCTGTTCCACATGTTCGGGAACACATGCATCAGCCTCACAGGGTTGCTCGTCGGTGCGACGATCGTCATGCCCTGCTTGGCCTTCGATCCTTCAAAGGTCTTGAAGGCCGTCTACAAGGAGAAGTGCACCGCTCTCTACGGTTCGCCCAGCATGGTCATTGCGCTCCTCGACCATCCGGAGTTCAAGAAAAAGCATTTTGCCAGCCTCACCAAAGGAACCCTCGGAGGCGCTCCCTGCCCGATGGAACTGATGAAGAGGCTGGTTCAGGATGTGGGCGTCTCGGACATCACCGTGGCCTATGGGATCACGGAGGCTTCTTCGTGGATCACCATGACCCGTCCGGACGATCCTCTGGACCTGCGTGTCTCGACGATCGGCACCCCCCTGGAATGCAACGAATTGAAGATCGTGAGCCCGGCGAGCGGAGAGATCTTGCCCGCAGGGACCCAGGGCGAACTCTGCATCAAGGGCCTGCTGATGAAGGGCTACTACAGGATGCCCGCGGCAACGGCATCCGCTATCGACAAGGAGGGTTGGTTCCATTCCGGTGACCTGGGCGAGAAAGACGAGAAAGGGTATGTGAAGATCACAGGCCGCCTGAAAGACGTGATTGTCCGCAACGGGGTCGAGATCCATCCATCCGAGGTCGAGGAGGTGCTCTACGGGTTGCCCGAGGTCTCGGAGGTCCAGGTGTTCGGCGTCCCTGATCCTGATAAAGGCCAGGAAGTGGTGGCATGGATCAAGGTGAAGAAAGGGGCGAAGCTCACCCTCAGCGACGCAAGCCGTTATGCCAGGAGAAAACTGGAGAAAGAGAAAGTGCCCGCCCACTTCAAGTTCGTCACCCAGTTCCCGATGACGAGGTCCGGGAAGGTGCAGAAGTTCAAACTCACGGAGATGGCGGGAAAGGATTACTCCTGAGAGGGGCGGCTAGGGGTTTTCACCCTTGAAGTCGCTGATGAACGACTTCAACGCCCCTTTGGCCGATTCCCTGACATCCGACGGGCTGTTAACGGCCCCGAGTTCCGTGGCCTCCCAGGTCGGGGCAAGAATCCTGAGCACCGGCTTCCGGGACATGAAACTGGCCTGTCGCACCTTGACGTTGAGGTAGAAAACGTAAAATGTCGCATCCCCGGGCTTGAAGATCCTTGAATCGATGTCCAGGGCAGCGACGGGATATCCACGGGACGGAAGCACCCGCAGGAATTCGTCCTGTCCCACAACCTGCAGTCCTGCTGCGCTGAGCAGTGCCTCCGCGTCTCTTGCCAGTTGATCCTGAGTCAGATCCGATCCCTTTGCGCTGGAATCCACGATCAGGCGGACCCTGACGTGGATGTTCTTGAGGCCTTCCAGGCACCCGTCCGCCTGCTTCTGCGCCTGGGAAGAAGGCAGGGGGCCGGTCCACAGAAGGAGCGTGACGAGACAGAAGAACAGGGCTGCTTTCCTAGACATGATCTCATTCCTCCAGGGGGGATGGGTTGGGGAAATTCGCCGGGGTTGTCAGCCATGGCGTTCACTCCGATTTCTTGGAGCTGGAAGCTTCGGCCGCCTCTTGAGGCTTTTCGTCGAGGGCCTTGGGCTTTTCTTTTTTCGGCTTTCCGGTGTCCTGAGGCGCGTCGTTGCTTTCGC
>JAGUZM010000446.1 GCA_020060805.1 Deltaproteobacteria bacterium
AAGGCCACTTCTTATGCGCCAAAGCCGTTGCACCGTATATGATCAAACAGAAGAGCGGTCGAATCATAAACGTCGGATCCATTTTCGGTCATAATGGGGTGCTCGGATGCCTTGTGTATGGTGTGTCGAAGATGGCCATCCATGGTTTTACACGGATGCTGGCAATGGAGCTGGCTCCGTACGGAGTGAGAGTTAACGCTGTTGCTCCCGGAAACATCGTAACACCCCTTAATATCCCGCTGTATAAGACCATGTCTCCAAAAGGAGATGTAGAGGAAGGCAAAAAAATTCTTGCTGAAAAAAACTACCCTATCGGACGGCTTGGAGATGTCTACGATATCGCAAGGGGCATGGTGTACTTGGCCTCAGCTGAATCGGACTTCGTCACGGGACAGATACTTTTCATTGACGGAGGTTATTCCGTTCCGTGACCCCAGAGGGATGTCTTGGGTCGCTAATAAAAGCGCCTCAGGTTCAACTTTCGATAACCCCATCGAAGTACAGGTACATTTGTTGTACCCGATCGCTAAGAATTTACAAGGATTCTCTGATCAATTTGGGAGGAGTGACAAATGGAAGAGTTCATGCATATTGGCGAGAGAGTACCCAAGGTAGATGCGCTTAAGAAGGCCACCGGCACGGCAGACTTCACGGACGACATTATGTTCCATAACATGCTGTACGGCGCGATTAAGCACAGTCCTTATGCCCACGCGAAGATACTCAGCATCAACACGACTAAAGCAAAAGCCTTGCCGGGAGTCGTTGCTGTGGTCACAGCGGACGACCTTCCCAAGGTGAAATACGGGCTCACGGGTTCTTATGATTATGTCGTTTTGGCTCAAGGACGCGCCCTGTTTGCCGGGGATGCGGTCGCACTCGTCGCTGCAGAGGATGAAGCAACCGCCAAAGAGGCAGCAGAACTGATTGACGTGAAGTACAAAGAGCTCCCTGCCGTCTTTGACCCCGAGGAGGCATGGAAACCGGATTGCCAGGTCGAGATCCACCCTGATTTCTATGAAACAAGAATTGTCATGCCCGGAGGTTGCTCTATCGAATTGATGAAAGAGCAGAACAAGAAGAATCTCTGTGGTTATTTCCGGGTGAGGACTGGCGACGTGGAAAAGGCCTTTAAAGAAGCACACTTGGTCATAGAGAACCGTTACACTACCCAGTGGATGACACCGACGCCGCTGGAACCGGACTGTGCTGTGGCAAAGGTAGATGAAGGCAACGAGGTGACCGTCTGGAGTTCCAATCAATGCCCCTATATGGTCAGGACCGAATTGAGCGATGCTCTCCAGATCCCTTTATCCAAAATAAGGATTATCGTGCCGTATGTAGGTGGGGGGTTTGGTAATAAGCTTGAACTGAAGGCGGAGGCGATGGCAACCGCTCTGGCCCTTTTCACTGGAGGAAGGCCTGTAAAGCTCCGCTGGAGCAGGGAAGAGGCGTTCAATTATACGAGCCACCCATCAGTCACTTATGTGAAAGACGGCTTCAAGAAGGACGGAACTCTCATAGCCCGAGAAATGACCTGGGTCTTGAATGCTGGCGCCTACGGTGGGTGGTCGTGTTTGAAGGTTAAAAATTCTGCCTTTGGCGCCCTGGGAATCTACAAAATGCCTAACTTCAAACTCGACGCCTACGGCGTGTATACCAACAGGCCGGTGACGGTGTCCCAGAGAGGCTTTGGATCGAGACAACCTATATGGGCCATCGAGAATCAGATGGATATCGCCGCCAAGAAGCTCGGAATGGACCCGGTTGAGCTGAGGCTGAAGAACGTTATGGAGGAGGGCGATATCAATGCCTCCGGTGAAACAATGGAGAGCATAGGGGCCAAGGAATGCCTGATCAAAGTGAGGGAAGCCATGAAGAACTGGGAACCTCTGGTTAGGCGTTCGGGACACTTCCTAAGAGGAAGGGGGGTCGCCATCGGGACCAAATACAGTCTTGTCCCTATCGCGGCCGGCGCTATTGTAAAAGTCTGCGAGGATGGGACCATCGAGGCGCGTTCGAGTGCGGTCGATATGGGACAGGGTGCCTACACGGTGCTCTCCCAGATCGTTGCAGAAGAGTTCAAGATCCCCATTGAACGCGTAAAACTCGTCCGGGTCGATACCGCTATCACGCCCTTCGGTTTCGGTGCGAGCTCTAATTCCCAAACCCAGATTGCGGGAAATGCCCTCAGGTGGGCTTGCGATGACGTGAAAGCGCAGATTTTCCAAAAGGCTGCCTCTTTCCTAGAAGCCAAACCCGAGGATTTGGACACAAAAGACTCCAAGGTGTTCGTGAAGAACGATCGGAACAGATCGGTCCCTTTTACCGAGTTATTCACCTTCATGCCGCTCTCGGGGATGTTCCTCGACGAGGGAGGAGAGTTTCTCGGGAAAGCCACGGTATACAGAACAGGAACTGTGGCGCAGACAGACCCGTATACGGGGCATACGAAGAAGATGTCTAATTACTGGGGCTACTCCTGCTTGGGAGTCGAAGTAGAGGTGGACATGGAAACTGGGCAAGCCAAGGTAACAAGAATGGTGGGCGCCCTCGATTGCGGCAAAGCGCTTCACCCTCCCGGCGTAGAAGGTCAGATTGAAGGCTCCTTCAGCATGGGGATGGGGCAAGCCCTGTTCGAAGAAATGCTTTTCGACGACAGAGGACGGCTGTTGAATCCGAATTTCAGGGACTACAAGTTGCCCACCATTACCGATCATCCTCACTTTGATAAACAGGAAGCCATCATCGTCGAATGCCCCCATGAGCCGGACAGAGTTTGGGGTGGTAAGGGAGTCGGCGAAGCGGCCATCACGCCGATGGTCTCTGGTATAGGCAACGCAATCTGCGATGCGATAGGGGAACGTATTTTTAGTCCTCCTTTAACTGCGGAAAAAATATTGAGGGCCTTGGGCAAAATCAAATGAAAGGAGTGAGCCTGCCATGTGGAGTAATTTCGAGTACATCAAACCTAGGACTTTGGGCGAGGCCTTGGACCTCCTGTCAAAATACAAAAAGGAGGCGATCACTTATGCCGGCGGTACCGATGTACTGGTTGGCATGAGGGAGGGCGAGATCAAGCCGAAATATGTGATTGACATTAAAGGACTGCCCGAATTGAACAAGATAAAATCGAAGAACGGCCATTGGAGCCTCGGCACGCTGGTCACTTGGAGTGCGCTGATGAACTCGGGCACATTAAAGAAACGGCTACCCATATTCAATGAGGCAGCCGGAGTTTTTGGGTCTCCTCAAATCAGAAACAAGGCCACCATCGGAGGAAATATCTGCACGGCCTCCCCCTCCTGCGATCTTGGACCCGTCCTCCTGGTTTTGGATGCTGAGTTGCTGGTTGCGGGGAAAAGACGTAAACGCACCATACCCATCACAAAGTTCTTCCTTAAACGGAAGCAGACTTCTCTGGCCAAAGATGAGATTCTGACGGAAATCATAGTGAAGTTACCGCCCAGAGACATGGCCATGGCTTTCCTGAAGCATAGACGGACGGGTGTGGATCTGGCCATCGTGAATGTGGCTGTGGCCGTTAGGGCAAAAAAGAACAAATTTGAGAGTGTCAAGATTGCTCTCGGCGGGGTTGCGCCTACCCCCATAAGGGCCGTCAAAGCCGAGGAAGAACTCAAAGGAATGGAGTGCACGGATGAAAACATTGAGCGCGCCGCTCAGGTCGCTTCGGGTGAAACGAAACCGATAAGCGATGTCAGGGCAAGTGCTGAATACCGGAAAGAACTGGCCAAAGTCCTTGTCACAAGGGCTATTAAGAGCGCTTTGCAGAAGATGGGAGGCTAGAGGTGGAAATTAGAACGACGGTGAATGGGAAGGTTCACAAGGTTGATGTGCCTGCCAATTGGAGTTTGGCAGATTTTCTTAAGCAGAAATTGGGATTAATCGGGGTCAAACTCGGCTGCGAAGCGGGTGAGTGCGGGTCGTGCACGGTTCTCGTCAACGGCGAACCCATTAATTCATGCCTTATGCTCGCCCTCGAAGCGGACGGTAAGGAAATAGAGACGATCGAAGGGATGTCTAAGAACGGCGAACTGCACCCCCTTCAAGATGCATTTGTGAAATACAGCGCCATTCAGTGCGGATTCTGTACCCCTGGTATGATCCTGTCCGCAAAAGCGTTACTCGACAAGAATCCTAGCCCGACCGAGGATGAGATCAGGGCGGCCCTAGAGGGAAACATCTGCCGTTGCACTGGGTACGTTAAACCCATGGAAGCCATCATGTCGGTCGTGAAAAGGAAACGCTCCTGATTTGGTGCCTTCCTCGATCTAGGGGTACAGCGTTCACGGTTTATTTCTGGTTCTTGGGAAATCCCTAGGCGTGCCGTGTTTTGAAGGGATGACATGAATGAACCGAAAGCGTGTCTCTATTTTAGTCTTCCCGGAGGTCGAAATTCTGGATTTCACTGGACCCTATGAGGTCTTTTCGGCCACGCGGCTCAACCCTGCTCGACGTCGTGAGGAGCCTTCGCCTTTTGAGGTATTTCTGGTTGCCGAGACGGGAGATACCATTACCACAACAGGCGGGCTCAAGGTTGTCCCTGATTATACGCTGGACGATTGCCCATCTTTTGATATCCTCCTCGTTCCCGGTGGTTGGGGAACCCGAAGGGAACTTGGGAATGACAGATTGATCAAGTGGATCAGCGATCGCGCAGCCAAAGCAGAAACGGTTGCCTCTGTTTGCACCGGAGCCATATTGCTAGGCCGCGCCGGCTTGCTGGATGGGCGACGGGCGACGACACACTGGGGTTCCTTGAACTGGATGCGGGAATTGTTCCCCAAAGTGACTGTTGAAGACAATTTGCATGTGATTGAGGAAGGCCGTATCATCACGTCGGCCGGGATTTCTGCCGGGATCGACATGGCTCTACGCTTGGTTATGCGATACTTCGGGGAGGCTGTTGCAAGGGAGACAGCGCGATACATGGAGTACCGATTTCCGGATGATAACTCCCGGCGCGTCTGAAGATCTCCCCTGCTCGCACCCTCATGTCCTGGGGCCTTCCGGCAATCGAAGGAACGGGTTCCTCTGCCTGTCTGTTCCCCGCTCAGTCCGGGCAAACGCAGAGGGGATTCTGCAAGGCCTGGGTGAACAGGTCCGCGATTCGAGCCGTGACCCAACTGCAATTCCTAGAAGTGCGAGACCTTACGTTAACCGTCAGCCTCATCCTTATAAGAAAAGTCGATTAGATTCAAGAAAAGAGGCTTAGAAATGGCAGAGTGCAAAGACAACGAAATAGCCGTTACGGTGAATTACCGCGGACTGTGGGACATCCCCTTCATCACCAAGAAAAACGAGACATTATGTTTGCCTGCCGGGTCCACCGTTGAGTCACTGATGAATTCCCTCGCGGCCAAACATGGTGAGGAGTTCAAAAAGATCATCCCATTTTGCAACCCCGTCATTCAGGGAAGAATGATAACGCCTTACGAAAGAGCCTCCACCACACTGAAAGATGGCGAGTGGATAACTTTTGTGTTCGGAATTGATGGGGGATAACTCTACTGGCAGGAAGAGCTTGCAATCGGCTCTTGGTTCAAGGTTCTGCCGTGTGCGGCACCGTGGCTGCGAGCGGTGATCATATCAGATTCGCCATTATGAGATACTCCTCCCTTGCGAAAACACCCACAGCCTCTAAAGGTAATACAAGCGACAACTTGCTGACGATTTAAAGCGCGCTGATAGTCGCTGCGATGAGCTTTATTTAAGACATCACACTCAACCAAGGCTTAGCAAATCCCACCCTACCCCTCGTCCGCGATTCTTGGTCTGACGAGGAAAACAGGGCATGGCGCACGCTGGACAATCTTCTCAGCTATGCTCCCCATCAATGCATGAGCTATCCCGGTTCTTCCGTGCGTGCTCATGACAATGATGCTGATGTTTCTCTTGCTTGCAGTATCTAGAATCTTTAGATGGGGGGACCCGACCTCCACCAAAGTTTCTTTCTCGATGGCATCCCCGAAATCACCTACGAGGCAAGCGGAGAAATACTCCTTCATTTGCTTTTCTTCGCGCTCCAGCACCGCTTCCCACGGGTTGCCCGGTATGGAGATCAGTTCGTTAGCGACTTTCTCGGATATGACATGGAGAATCAAGACCTTTGATTTGAATTTCCGCGCGAAGAATGCAGCCCAAGTGAATGCCTCGCACGAATGAAGTGAGAAATCGGTCGGGACGAGGATCGAACCCAGTTCCTGGATGTCCATTTTGAAGTCTTCAAACTGAGCTTCCCATTTCAATCCGAATTTTCTTTGGAAATAAGGTCTTAGCCTGGCAAACCAGGCAGGATGACCCAGCCCTCGATCTCTTGTAGCGCTGATTGCCTCCTTCAGATAACTGGCGATCTCTGAGATTTTCTCCTTTGGCACATATGATGCCGCCCCCTTTCTTATGGACTTCACCATGTGTTCAGGGCTCAGAGCATGGGATGTGAGCATGACAACTGGAATGCTTTTCTCTTGGCATATCTCGAGAAGATCGTAGCCCCTGACGCCCATGATATCGAGCACAGCTGCGTCATAAGCTTTGGCTTGAAGATATTTTCGGGCGCTCTCGTAATCTGTTGCAGCGTCAATTTCACAGAAATCCAAGAGCCCCTTCAAGGTCTCGATGACATCGGGTTCATCGTCGACTACCAAGATCTTTTTGCTCTGCAATATCTCATTATTCGATTCCATCATGTTTACCCCCTCAAGGAATTCGGAAACTTAACGAAATCCATGCCTTCGTAAAGAGTGCACTGTAGGCTCCTATTTTGACTGCAGTCATATTCTTTCCTGTTTGCATCTTGGGCGGGCAGGACTTCTCCTAAACCCTCCACACGGCCAGAAAAAGGCCGTCGCCTCTACCTGTGGCGACCTGAATGGCAAATATCCTTGATAACGGCCTCGAAGGATTCGGGGACAGGGGCTTCGATATTCAGGCTCCTACCCCCTGGAAGCTGGCATTCGATCCTCTGAGCGTGGAGCATCAATCGGGGGTACGATTCCTGTTGGGTTTCGTCCCCGTACCGCAAGTCTCCTACCACGGGATGGCCGATGCTGTAGAAGTGAACGCGGATCTGGTGACGTCGCCCGGTCACGGGATGGGCCTCTGCCAGCGTGTAAGAGGCAGCCCTTTCGAGGACGCAAAACTCGGTGGTGCTCTCCTTTCCCCGATTGGTATTCACACCCATTCGTCCTGACCCGAACTGGCGCAAGGGCTTCTCGATCACGCCCCTGTCCTGTCTGAGGCGCCCGTGCACGAGGATGAGGTAGGTTTTCCGGACCTTTCTGTTGAGAAACCTCTCGTTCATGAACCTGTGGGCCGAAGGATTCTTGGCGAAGAGAATGACCCCGCTCGCCTCTTTGTCGAGGCGATGAACGACATACAGTTTCGTGGAATAACTTTCGGATAACAGGGCCAGGAGGGAATTCTTCTCCTGGGATCTTTCCGGGATCGAGGCAAGACCTTCGGGTTTGTCGACGGCCAGGAAATCCTCATTCTCGAAAAGAA
>JAGUZM010000612.1 GCA_020060805.1 Deltaproteobacteria bacterium
CAGTACATGGAGCTGTTCAACCACATGGTGGACTCCATCCTGGCGTGCAAGAAACCCGTGATCTGCCGAGTCAATGGTATGAGGGTCGCCGGGGGCCAGGAAATCGGCATGGCCTGCGATATCGCCCTCGCATCGGACCTCGCTATTTTCGGCCAGGCAGGCCCGAGACACGGTTCCGCGCCGGACGGGGGCTCCTCTGACTTTCTGCCGTGGTTCCTCGGCATGGAGGACGCCATGTGGAACTGTGTCTCCTGTGAAATGTGGTCCGCTTACAAGATGAAAGCGAAGACCCTGATCAGCAAGTGCGTGCCTGTTTTGAAGATTGACGGGAAATGGGTCCGCAACCCGAGCATCATCACCGACCAGTACGTGAAGGACGGGGAGATCGCCTACGGCGAGTTCAAGACCGGCGAGGCTCTCAAAGAAGGCCGGGCGATCATTAAAGAGTACCAGGAGAAGGCGGATTTCGAGCTTCTGGACAAGGAAGTGGACAAGATCGTTTGGACCTTTGCCAACCTCTTCCCGGGGTGCTTGATCAAGTCCATCGACAGCATTCGCGCCAAGAAGAAATTCTTCTGGGATTATTCCAAGAACTACAACAGGCATTGGCTTGCAGCGAACATGAGCGGCGAGGCTTTCATGGGATTCGGCGCTTTCAACACCAAGAAGATCACTGGCCAGGATCTGATCAATTTCATCAAGTTCAGACAAAACATCGCTAAGGCGAAGACCTGGGATCTGGATATGTTTGCCGAGGTGTTTGGCAAACCCCAAAAGTAATCATGATGAACAGCCCATCATGAACAGGGATGGCAGGCTGGGTCGAAGAGGCCCGCCTGCCATTATAGTCTCAATGCGACAGATGCAGGAAGGAGGAAAAGGCTTATGTCATACCGATTCATCAGCGTTGATTTCAAGGATGGACTGGGCACCATCACCCTGAACAAGCCGCCACTCAATGTTCTGAACATCGCGATGATGGAAGAAATGAACGGTGTCCTGAAGGAGTGGCAGGGCAAGAAAGACCTCAAGGTGGTGCTGTTCAATGCCAAGGGAAAATGCTTTTCCGCGGGAGTGGACGTGGGAGAGCACATGGGCGACATGGCCCCCAAGATGATCGAGGCGTTTCACCGGATTTTCAGGCTGATGGACAAGCTGAGTATACCGACCGCCGCCTCCGTGTACAGCTCCTGCCTCGGCGGGGGATGCGAGCTCGCGGTTTTCTGTGACCTCGTCATTGCCGGCGAGGGAGCCAAGTTCGGTCAGCCGGAGATCCAGGTAGGCGTGTTTCCGCCGGTCGCAGCCCAGATCATGCCCCGGATCATCGGAAGAAAGGCTGCCATGGAGTTGGTCCTTTCCGGAAAGATTATTTCAGCTGCCGAGGCCCTGCGGATGGGACTGATCAACAAGGTCGTCAAAGACGAGGAACTGGAGAGGGAGACGGAAACCTTCGTCAAGCCGTATCTTAGCCTCAGCGCGGAAGTTCTGAGGCAAACAAAGAGGGCGATCACGGCAGGTCTCATGGATGATCTGGAGCCTTCCCTTCAGAAGATCGAAACGATCTACCTCCAGGGTCTGATGAAAACCCATGATGCCCGGGAGGGACTGAATGCTTTCCTGGAGAAACGAAAGCCTGCGTGGAAAAACGAATAGCCCCCGGGCCTGTCCCGACAGGTAAACCATGACGGTTAGATAGAGCTAACATTCCAGATTTACTAGATTTTGGGTGCTTTTCGCGCCTTGACAGCAGGGCCACTATTTTCATATACTATAGGGGAAATAGGAGTAGGCTGGTGGCCTGTTAGCTGGATCTAACCTATGGATTTTAAAGATCTTTCCTATTATCTTCAGCATGTCGGCAAAGACCCTGCCCGCCTGATCTTCGAGGACGAGCTGACCGGGCTCTACAACCGCCGATTCCTCCACAACTATCTCCAGCAAAACATACGATGGGATGCTCTGGATCAGAATCCCGTCTCCCTGATCATGCTGGACCTGGATCATTTCAAGAACATCAATGACACCCACGGACATGATGCCGGAGATAAGGCGCTCATCCATTTGGCCAATCTCATCAAAGAAGCGGCGGGGGAGCAAAACCTGCCGATCCGTTACGCCGGTGATGAGTTCATGATCCTCCTGCCCCAGGGGGATAAGCAAGCTGCGATGAGCGCCGGTGAAAACCTCATCAGCCTGGTTCACAAGAGGCCTTTTCAACTCCATGAAGGGATGGAGCTCGGGATCACCCTGAGCGTCGGTGTTTCCTCCGCTCCCGGCGACGGCAGGGATTATTCGACCCTGATTCAGAAGGCGGACACAGCCCTCTACTACGCGAAGAAGGCGGGACGGGACCGGCTCGCCAACGCAGGGGATATCCCGCCCCAGGATGTTTTTGTCAAAACAGCCCTGCAACAGCTCGGGAAGGCGAAAATCGCGGGCAGGAAAACGCAGCTCACCGCCGTGGCCGAAGCGCTCAAGCGGTTCAGCCAGCGTCAGAGCCAGTTCCTCATCGCTCATGGAGCTCCGGGCATGGGCAAGAGCATGTTCCTCGACACCATCCAGAGAAGCGTCGCGCAGAGCAAGTCTGTGCTCAATGTGAAGGCTTCCGGCACTCCCCAGGAACTTTTCAGGCCCTACTACCTCATGGGTGAGGTCATCATCGCTCTTCTCAACATCCAGGAAGACAAGGGAAAAAGCGTTTTTGAGAGCCTGAGTGTCGAGGAGCAGGTATACCTGTCGCCCATTTTGCCGCATTTCAGAAAAGAAGCGGAAAAACGGGAACAAGAGAACGACAAAGCCTTCAGGGAAGGCGTCTTCAAGACCATCGTTGCCCTGGCGTACAAATTGATCGGTTCCAAGCCGGCCGTCATCTTTATCGATGACTTGCACTACTGCGACGAGGCTACGCTTCACATCCTTAGACAGATGATGGCAAGACAGGAGGTCCCTCTTTTCATCTGCGCTGCGGCAACGGATGCGCCGCAACAAACGGGCAAGGAGGAGCAGGAGCCACTGTTGCGGTTTTTGTCCTCCTTTGGTGAAGCGATGAAAATCGTTAAGGTGCATCTCTCCCCCCTCACCGACACGGATATTGGCCTTCACTTGAGAGGGGTCTTTCCCGGCCTGGACCTTCCAAAGGGGTACAGCAAGGAGCTTCAGGAGATCACCCAGGGGAATCCCCTTTTCTTCAGCGAAATCGTGCGAAGACTCGTGGTGGAGGGGAGGATTGCCCTCTCAGGTCAGCAATGGACCGTTCAACCTCTGGAAAAGGGGTATCTGCCAAAGTCTTTGGAAGAGATCGTCCGGGAGAAAATCTCCGGCCTTGACGAAGAGAGCAGAGGGCTTCTGGACCAGGCTTCGATCTTGGGCGACGGCGTGTCTCTGAGCACTCTGACCGGCAGCGCTGAAGTGAGCGAGGCAAAGGTGTTGGACTTTCTGGATAAGGCCGTAGCCCAGGGGCTCATCAACTCCGATTTCGAGTTGAACGATGAAAAGATCCGGTTCTTGAGCAGGCAAGTCCTGGACATCAGCTACGGCGGGATCCTGAGTAAGAAGAGGGAGGATCTGCATGAACGTGTAGGCACGTACCAGGAAACCCTTTATGAGCGGGATCTCCTCCCGTCGGCGACAACCCTCGCTTACCATTTCAAGCGCTCAGCGAACAAGGAAAAAGCGAAAGCCTACGAACAAATCCGGGTATCCCAGGGGAGCAGCGTTTTCGTCTCAGGCGAGGCTGCCGGCTACGTCGCGGACGGGCCGGTGGATGTGCGGCCCAAGGACATTCCCCTCGACGGGGAGAGCATGGCCAAGGTGCCTGCCGTGTTGCGCCAGCTCCTTCTGGCGGTGCGAAACATAAGGCTCTATCCCCCGGGCAGCAAATCCGTGGTCATGGCCAACCAGCAGGCGAAGAAGGCCATAGACTCGATCATTGAAAAAAACGCTATCCTTTCCCTATTCGAAATCGAGCGGACCTTGAACATCAACGGGAAGAAGGCGGACGTCAGCGAATACAAGACCTTCGCCGATTCCCTGCTGAAAATGTTTGAAGGATTGGAGCTCAAGGGCTTGGCGTTCAGGAAGGGGCTGGAACTGGATGAGCTGACCACCCTGGTGGAAGCTTTCGGCCGAACCAAGCCGGAAGGTTACGAGGATGGCTACTGGCAGCGCTTCCTCAAGGAAAAAGGGATAGACCATGTGGAGCTCGTTCAGGTGCGGTATACCCTGCGGGTCGAGGAGGAAAGGCCTGGGGAAAAGAAGGAGGATCACAAGTTGGTGTCCGTCGAGGACATGGGCGCCAAGCTGGATCAGGATGCCATGGCCTGCCTGCCCGACATCATCCGGAGTCTCCTCAACGCATCATCATCCATCAAGCTCTATCCTCTGAACAGCAAGGTTACCCGGACCGCCGTTGATCAGCTCATGCAGTCCCTTCAATCGGTTTTGAGCAGGTACCCGGCAATCACCATGGCGAAAGTGGGCGATTTCCTGTTCGTGAACGATGAGAAGGCGGATACAGCTAATTTTGACTTTCTCGCAAAGGGCTTCCTGAAGCTTATTGAATCCCTCGGCCTCAAGAGCGTCTCTTTTCTGAGCGAGATTTCCAACGATGAGCTGAGGGCATTGGTCGGTGCCCTTGGTCAACTCCCGCCCACGGGCTTGAATACGGCCTACTGGAGGGGACTTGCCAAAGAACAGAAGATTTCAAGAATTCTTTTTGATCAACGGTTCTACGACACGCGGTTGCACCGAGGGGTGAAAGGTTCGGATATCTTCCAAACCGAGGCAGCCCAGCAAGGGGAGGCCACGTCAGCTTTTCCGCAAGTCCGGAACGCCGGACAAACCTTGAAGGAACTGCCCGTCGAGGATGTCCTGGAAGAGATTCCCGTGTCCATGGCAGACCTCCTCCTCAAGGACGATAAGAAGAAGATCCAAGAGGTGATCCGGAAAATCCTCAAGGGTTATCTCAGGGGGAGTCCGGAGGCCAGGCAAAAGGTGATCGCCCGGTGCCGGGGATTGATGGCGGACCTCAATGTGGGACTGCGGGTTCAAATGGCCAAGTACTTGGAAGGCCCGCTTCTCCTGGTGCTCTCCCAGGAAGAGGATCCGGCTATACTGAGTGAGCTCGCCCTCTTCCTCCATCATCTGGCCATGCTTCTGCTCCAGTTCGCCGAATACCCCATGGCCACCCGCATCCTCCTGCACCTGAAGCAGCGGTACGGAAAACTCGGCCGTACCGAGGGAGAGAACCGAAAGCTGTTGGATGAATCGCTGAAAAAGCCTTTGGAGACGAAAACCGAGCAGCTGATCCTGGATGATTTCAGATCCAGCGAGCCGTCAAAACAGCAGAGCGCAGCACGACTCCTCGGCGCGCTCGGCCCCGTCACCACGCCCCTTCTCGTCGGCATCATACGGAAGGAGCCTGATCTCAGGCTGAGGCGGTTAGCTGCAAGCCTTCTGGCGGAACAGGGGCTTGAGGCGGCCAAAGAGCTGAAAAAGGAATTCTCCCTTCAGACGACCACGGAAGAGCGGGCGAGGATTCTGGAGGTGATCGACGGCGTCACCGCCGACCTCAGGACAGAGCTGACTTACGCGATCCACGACGGAAGCCCATTGATAAGGGAGGAGGCGATCAAGCTCGCAGAACGACTCAACAACGAGATGGCCCTGAGCCTGCTGGGCGAGTGGATGGACAGCAAATCGGGGGATATCGCCATGAGGGCGATGAACACCCTCGGCAGGCTGAGCCCTGCAGCAGCCCTCACGAAAACCCTCTCTGTTCTGAAATCCACCAAGGAAGAGGACCGGCTCGTGGCCTGCTGTCAAACCCTGGGCCAGATCGGGGATCCTGTGGGCCTTGAGGCCCTGGGCAAGGTTCTGTCACCCCGGCGATTATTTTTCTTTGGGAGAAAATACACACCCAGGGTGAGAGCGAGCGCAGCCTTTGCCCTTGCCCAGATCGATGACGGGCGGGCCGCCGGAATACTGGCCAAACTCAAGGGCGATAAAGACCCTCGGGTAAGGGATATCGCCCGCTCCAAGAGCCCGGAAGCGGAAGAACTCGTTGACGTGGAAAGCCTGGAAGCATCCGACCCGGAGGAGGGCCGGAAACCTCGCCTGAAAGCCGTGTGATCGAAACAGGGACTGTCGGCCCTAGGATCGCTCTCTGATGACATGGGCCTCTATGTACTTCACGATGTCCCTCGTATCTGTCCCCGGGCCGAAGATTTCCGCGATGCCGCACGATTTCAGGGCGGAAATATCCTCATCAGGGATGATGCCGCCGCCTAGGACGAGAATATCCTGAATGTTCTTTTCCCTCATGAGCTCCATCACTTTAGGAAAAAGATAGTCGTGGGCGCCGGAGAGGATACTCATGGCAATCACGTCCACGTCCTCCTGAATCGCCGCCTCGACGATTTGACGGGGAGTCTGCCTCAGCCCTGTGTAGATCACTTCCATCCCGGCGTCCATCAGGGCGCTTGCCACGACCTTGATGCCGCGGTCATGGCCGTCCAGCCCGGGTTTTGTGGCCAATACCCTTATTTTCCTTCCCCCACTCATAACCGGCTCTCCCTTGAAGTGTCGTTTATCCTCTGCGCACGCAGGCCCGCCCACCCTGCTCAGCCGAGAGTCTTGACCTGCTGGTATTCTCCGAAAACGAGCCGGAGGGTATCGCAGATTTCTCCGAGCGTCGCATAGGCCTTGACGGCGGCCAGGATCGGGATCATCAGGTTCCCTTTCCCTTCTGCACAACTTTTCAGGTCAGCGAGGGTTTTCGTCACCCGGTCATGATCTCTTTCCGCCCTCACTCTCTTGAGTTTCTCGATTTGGGATAGCCTGACGGAAGGGTCCACCCGGAGCAGGTTGGTCGGCTTTTCCTCTTCGGCCTGAAAGCGGTTCACTCCGACCACAACCCTTTCGCCATTCTCGATCTCCCGTTGGTACCTGTAGGCGCTCTCCTGGATTTCCTTCTGGATGAATCCTTTTTCGATGGCGGAGGCAGCCCCGCCCATCTCGTCAATCCTGCTGATGTATTCGGCGGCCCTTTCATGGATCTCTTCGGTCAGCTTTTCGAGATAATACGCCCCACCCAGGGGGTCGACCGTGTCGCAGACTCCGGTTTCATGGGCGATCAGCTGCTGCGTCCTGAGGGCGATCTGTACCGCCTGTTCCGAAGGGAGGCACAAGGCTTCATCCATGGAGTTGGTGTGCAAGGACTGGGTGCCTCCAAGGACTGCGGCCAATGCCTGGAAAGCCACCCTCACGATGTTGTTCAACGGCTGCTGTGCTGTCAGGGTGCAGCCCGCGGTCTGGGTGTGAAAACGGATCATCATGGATCTGGGGTCCTTGGCGCTGAACCTCTCCTTCATGATTCTGCCCCACAGCCTCCTGGCCGCCCTGTATTTGGCCACCTCCTCCAGAAAATCGAGGTGGGCGTTGAAGAAGAATGAGAGCCGCGGTCCGAAGGTATCCACAGGGAGCCCTGCGTCCAGGGCCGCCTGTACATAGGCGACGCCATTGGCCAGGGTGAAGGCGACCTCCTGAACAGCGGTCGATCCCGCTTCCCTGATATGGTAACCGCTGATGCTGATGGAGTTCCACTGAGGGACGTGCTTGGAACAATACCCAAAAATATCCGTGACGATGCGCATGGAGGGTTTTGGGGGGAAAATGTATGTCCCCCGGGAGGAGTACTCTTTCAGGATGTCGTTCTGGATCGTGCCTCTCAGGTCTTGGACAGGAACCCCTTGCTTTTCCGCCACGGCGATGTACATCGCGAGAAGGATGGCGGCGGGCGCGTTGATCGTCATGGAGGTGCTCACCTTATCGAGGGGTATGCCGTCAAAAAGGGTTTCCATGTCTGCAAGAGAATCAATCGCGACCCCTACCTTTCCAACCTCGCCCAAAGCCATCTCGTGATCGGAGTCATAGCCGATTTGCGTGGGGAGGTCGAAAGCGACGGACAACCCGGTCTGACCGTGTTCCAGGAGGAACTTGTATCGCTTGTTGGATTCCTCCGCAGAAGCGAACCCTGCATACTGCCTCATCGTCCAGTGCCTGCCCCGGTACATGGTCGGCTGGACCCCCCTGGTAAAGGGAAATGAGCCGGGAAACCCCAGGACAGAAAGGTAGTCCCCATCCTTGAAATCGAGAGGCGTGTAAAGCCTCTCGATGGGAATTCCTGAGGTGTTGATGAACGCCTTCAGCCTTTCAGGGTTCTTGGGGAGCTTTTCCTCAACCTTCTTGGCCCATGCCCTGAACTCCTTCGCCAGCATGTCCAGGCTGTCTGTATCCGACATCGCATTTCCTCCACTACGTTGAAATAGACGCTGCGGCCTTCTGCCCACGAACGAACCACGGAACCGGGGGTCCCGTCCAGGACCGATTCCGGGCAGAGGTGAGGTGCGAAAGGAGCATATTTCAACGGCAAAACAGGTGTCAAACAGTTTTTAGCGGAAAAAACGGGCGGAGAGGCTCATGACAGGTCAAAGAAACAGCGAGGCCACGGGTCTGCCGGTTTGCCCGTGGCCTTCTGGTTCCAGGGGATGCGATTTTCTCTCCCCGTGATGCTGTTGAAAAGACGCTGCGAGCGGCGAAGGCCCTCCTCAGAGAGATGCCTCGCCCCGGTATGTGCTCTCGCCTTTTCCTCTTTCCTCCTGAGCCATCAAAAAAAACGCTTGGGTCAGAACACCTTAACGGGCGTTCACGCCAGGACAATCAGCACGGCTTCGGATTCGACGGCATCGCCCTTCTTGCAACGAATCTCCTTAACCTGGCCAGACGACGTCGCGACGATGGGGAGTTCCATTTTCATCGCTTCGAGGATGATCACTTCGTCGTTTTCATAGACCTTGTCTCCAACTTTCACTTTTACATCGATGATTTTTCCTCCCATGGGAG
>JAGUZM010000153.1 GCA_020060805.1 Deltaproteobacteria bacterium
ATCCCATGGCGCACCGCCCCTGGGGTGCCTATTCGTGATTGCCGTGGCATGCGCTCTCCATATTCCCAAACCGCGTTGATGCCGAGAATGTCAATATGTCAAGAACGTCCCCATCTCACATCTCAATGACCGTGCGCACAAACGGTGTGGGCAGGACCCTTTTAGGCCATCTCAGCATTGCCCCTGTCCACACGGGTTTTCCGAGTTCTTGAACGGTGTGACGGAAAAATGAAAATATGTTGACAAAATGATAATTATTCGTAATAAATTGCCGTCACAATGACGAAGTCATATCACAATAGCCGATGCCAGTCTTAACCGCCCAGCTTCGCGCTCCAACGTATTCAGCCCAGCGAGCCCACATGGTGAGACATGCACAGCGAGGATGAAAGATGGGGACTCTTGATAAGACGGACATGGAGATTATTTCTCTCTTGAAACGAGACGGAAGGATGTCCTTTGTAAGAATGGCGGAGGTTCTCGGGGTATCGGAGGGTACCGTCCGCCGAAAAGCCACCGCGCTCATCAACAATGGTACCGTCGCTGTTACAGCAATCGTTAACCCTGCCGCGCTTGGATTAGATGCCCCCGCGATCGTAGGGATCAGTGCTGACCAGAAGAAATCGGTCAAGCTGGCAAGGGAGATCGCTGAAATGCCGGAAGTGCAATTCGTTGTCATCACGACAGGCCCTTATGAAATCATGATCCAAGTGCTGACGGAATCGAATGAAGATCTGTTTGATTTCTTGTTAAGGGTGGCTGACCTTGACGGGATCAAAGCGACGCAGACATTTCTCATACTCAGGACAGACAAGCTCAGTGGGAATCTCAGAATAGCAAAGATGGAGGCTGGCATCGGCAGAAAGAGCCAAGGCCGTTCCGCCAAGGGCATTTCAAAGGCACGAGGACGGGATAAATGATCCCGTGCTCAAGGTTCGCGGAAAGCCGACGGCCCTAATGGTCGTTCAATCCATGAGGTGATCCGATGATAAAGGGAAAACAAATTTGGCTAAACGGAAATCTGGTTCCATGGGATCAAGTCAAAGTCCATATCGTCAGTGAAACCTTCAGTTACGGCCTGGGGGTCTTCGAGGGCATTCGATGTTACAGTACAGGCAAAGGGATGGTGATATTTCGGGTTCGCGAACACATGGAGAGATTCTTGAACTCCGCCAGGGTGCTTTTCCTCACCATACCTTACTCTTTGGATGCACTTCTTTCAGCGTCCGGCGAGGCAGTGAGGGCGAACGATTTTGAAAATGGATGCTATTTACGCCCCATGGCTTATGTAAGCAGTTATGGAGAGACAAGTTGGGACTTTAGGAAGGCTTCTGTCGACGTAGCGATCGCAGTCTGGGATTGGGGGGCTTACATCAGTGAGGAAGGGCAATCCGAAGGGTTGAGGGTCAAAACGAGTTCCTACACACGCCACCACCCCAATGTCTTCATGACAAAATCGAAGTCAAACGCGAACTATTTGAACTTTATTCTTGCCAAAGGGGAAGCCTTGCGCACCGGCTTCGACGACGCGTTGCTTTTGGACGTGAACGGTTTCGTCGCGGAGGGACCTGTTGCAAATGTGTTTATGGTCAAAGGAGAGGAGATTATTACGCCTCCTCTTACGTATATCCTTGGAGGCATTACGAGAGACACTGTCCTCAGATTGGCCAAAGATGAAGGAATAAGTTGCAGAGAGGAATTCATAACCCGCGATCAGTTGTACACGGCCGACGAAGTGTTCTTTTGTGGAACAGCCGTAGAAATCACGCCTGTGCGTGAGATTGATTTTATCGTTATCGGCTCAGGGAAACCGGGACCGGTCACGAAACATCTGCGAGAGAAATTTTTTGATGTTGTGAGCGCCAAGGACGATAGGTACCTGAGGTGGCTTTCTTTCGTGTAGCGTCTCAGGGACCGGCGCTTGACTTCGAATGCTCGGCGAACGCTCATCAGGAGGTAAAGTCATGCAGAAGGACAAGCTGAATCTCCCCTTTACCGGGATCACTTCGTTTTGCAGGCTGCCGGTGTGCCAGGACTGGGATACATTGCAGGCCGACGTGGCTGTTTTAGGGGTGCCATTTGATATGAGCACGCAATGCAAGCCCGGAACACGCTATGGACCGAGGGGAATCCGAGAAGCGTCAGCCATCTATTCACTTCAAGATGTCGGGTACTATGATCATGAATTCGACGAGTATTTTCTTGAAAATGTTCGAATCGTGGATTGTGGAGACGTGGATATGATCCACATGGATCCACATCGTTGCCTCCAGAATGCGTATGAGGCCGCACTGGAACTGGCCTCCAAGGATGTGTTGCTGGTTGTTATGGGAGGAGATCATGCCGTACCGATTCCCGTTGTCCGTGCTTTGAAACAAAAAGGCCCCTTTCACGTGGTTCAGTTTGATGCTCATCTCGATTTCGTAGATGAGCGGTTCGGGGTCCGCGAGGGCCACGGAAACCCCATGCGGCGGATCTCTGAAATGACGCATGTTTCAGGCCTCTCCCAGATCGGTATCCGGGGGCCGGGGAGCAGCGGGCGAAAAGATTTTGATGATGCCCGTGCGTACGGCTCGACCATCGTCGGACCAAGAGAGTTTCGGCGTATTGGAGTTCAGAACGTAGTCTCCAAGCTGCCGGAGGGCGGGCGTTTTTATGTGACCATCGACTGCGACGTGCTGGACCCGGCGCTGGCACCCGGAAACGGGTCTCCATCGCCCGGAGGTTTGGATTACTATGAATTGACGGATACTCTGCGAGGGATCGCAGCCAGAGGGGAGGTGATAGGGTTCGACTTCTGCGAAGTGGCACCGATGTATGACCCGTTTGGCGTCACATCTCAAGTGGCCGCCCGAATCATACTGGATTTCATAGGTGCCATCTTTCTGGAGCGGAAGAAGAAAAAGATGTTGAGATAAAGGTAATAGTCTTGGCTCAGGATTGCACTACTTCACACACCAAAGAATGGAGGGTAGATAATGTTGAAAGGAACGAAAGTGGTTTTTGTTTTCATGGCGGCACTGTCATTTGTGTTCATCCATTCGGTTTTGCCTTCCGCTTTTGCGGCCGCGAAACTCAGGGTGGCGGCAGTGATGCCCGGGACTATTACGGATGGGTCTTTCAATCAGTCTTGCTACGAAGGACTGAAAGCGATTGAGAAGGAGTTGGGGGCAGAGATCGCGTTCAGCGAGAAGGTATCCCAAGCTGATCAGGTCGAGAACCTCACGGATTACGCAAGACGGGGCTTTGACCTGGTCATTGCCCACGGCGGAGAAATGGATGATGCTGCCCAAAAGGTTGCCGCCAAGTTTCCCAAGGTGAAGTTTTTTGTGACCAACGGTGCCGCCAAGGCCGAAAATCTTTCGAATGGAGGGGTTAACCCTACGCACTATGGGTATCTCTGCGGCGTCGTCGGCGGGAAAATGACCAAAACGAACAAACTGGCGACGGTTTCAGGGAACGAATTTCCACTCGTCGTTACGGTTCACGAATCATTCAAGAAAGGGGTCAGAGACTTCAACCCTAAGGCCGAAGTCGGCATCGTTTACACCGGCAGCTGGGATGACGTCGCCAAGGCGAAAGAGGCGGCTTTTGCCCAGATTGCCAAAGGGGTAGATGTTCTATTCCCCGTGTTAGACCTCGCCACTCTGGGAATCATAGAAGGAGCAAGGGAAAAGGGAGTCTATGTTTTTGGCTTCAGCAAAGACCAACTCGACGTCGCACCCAAGAATGTGCTGGGCAGTGCAATTCAGAATTACGGGGCGGTCCTGTTGCAGGTCGCGAAGCTTGTCAAGGAGAGAAAGTTCGACGGAGGAAAGACATATTCCCTCGGCCTGGAATCGCCCAATGTGACCGGCCTCGGCCGGATCAACAAGATCGTCCCCAACGATGTGCAGGGACTTGTACAAAAGGTGACTCAAGACATCGTGGCCGGGAAGATAAAATTCTAACCAACCCGCGAGCGCTTGAGGTCTGCATCAACCTCATGAAAGGAATCCCCTAGGAGTTGGAGCCTATGTCGACACCGATTCCGTTTCACCCGATGAGACGGAATCGGTGTGATGATTTCGTAAAGAAGTTTCCGACACCAGGATCTGTACTTTGTATCGCCCGCGTCGGGTCTCTTTTGGCTGCCAGCCTCATGGAGCGGACGATCGAGCCTTCTCGAGAGATTGCTTCCCGGCCTGTGCGCTTTTTCAGAGGGCGAACATTCGCAGAGGAGGAAAACGTTGGCCTTCCTGGAGATGAAGAATATCTCCAAGCGGTTCGGTGACGTGCAGGCGAACCGAGGCATATGCTTCGCCGTCGAGCGGGGAGAGGTGCACACTCTCTTGGGAGAGAATGGTGCGGGAAAAACCACGCTCATGAACATCCTTTACGGATTGTATGCCCCGGACGAGGGAGAAATACGTTTGAGCGGCAAGCCTGTGAATATCACCTCCCCTCATAAGGCCATCGAACTTCGCATTGGGATGATACATCAGCATTTCATGCTGATTCCCAATCTCTCGGTTGCCGAGAATATCGTATTGGGGCTTCCTTCCCGGCGTCCCCCACTGCTCATGAGAAGGGAAGCCGAAAGAGGGATAGGGGAAATATCCCGGAAATATCAACTGGATGTTGACCCGAAGGCGTTGATCTGTCAACTCCCCGTAGGCACCCAGCAGAGAGTGGAAATCTTGAAGGCCCTCTACAGAAAAATAGACCTCCTGATTCTCGATGAGCCGACCTCTGTGCTGACCCCCTTGGAAGTCGAATCGCTGTTTAAGATCATCCGCAGGCTGATAAAGGACGGTCTGGCGGTCATATTCATCAGCCATAAACTGAATGAAGTCATGAAAATAAGCGACCGAATCACGGTCTTGAAACAGGGGCAACTGGTGGGCACCAAAATGGCTGCTGAAACCAGTGCGAGTGATTTGGCGAACATGATGGTGGGGAAACCGGTCGGTTTGGCAGGGGCAAGAAACTCCCCTCGGATCGGAAGACCACTGCTTCAGGTTCGCAACATTTCAGTGACGAACAGGCGAAGTCATAAACCTATTCTTAGGAATGTATCCCTCGAAGTGAGGGAAGGTGAAGTGTTGGGCATTGCCGGGGTTGACGGGAATGGCCAGGATGAATTGGCGGAAATCATCGCCGGTTTGAGATCAGGGGAGGAAGGCGAAATCCTCATCGATGGAGTTGATGTCACCCGTTCCTCACCTTCTCGGCGAATCAACATGGGGCTGGCCTATATCCCTTCCGATCGGCAAAGAGTAGGGCTGATTTTGGGTCTTTCCGTTTCGGAAAATCTAATCCTGAAGACCTTCAAGCGTCCTCCCTTTTGCGTGCATGGTTATTTTCTCCATCGGCAGGCGATGATCGCCAACAGCGAGGCAATGATCAAGGCTTTTGACATTAAGGTGGAGAAAGGCATGACCAAGGTGGTGATGCTTTCTGGAGGCAACCAACAAAAGGTTGTGCTGGCCAGGGAAATGACGGGAAAGCCTCTTGTACTCCTGGCCGTCCAGCCGACACGCGGTTTGGATATTGGCGCCACGAAGTATGTCCATCAGTGCATTCTGGATCACCGAGAGAGGGGCGGAGCTACGCTCCTGATTTCGACGGAATTGGATGAAATACTCGCTCTGAGCGACAGAGTAGCCGTCATCTATGAGGGAGGGATCATGGGAATCCTCGCGGGCGGGGAGGGCGTCGATCTGGAGGAAACAAGCCTCATGATGGCTGGAGCGAAGAAGCGGGAATCACGAGGGTCGACATCTTGAATAGGACGGCGAAACGTGTTCTGGTCGCATTGAACCCTCTCTGGGCGGTTGGTACTGCGCTTCTTTTGGGGGCTGGAATCATCTCTCTTGCCGGCCTAGACCCATTGAAAGCTTATTACGTTCTTTTCTGGGGGGCTTTCTCGGATCTTTATGGCATCAGCACAACCCTTGTGAAAACGATACCGCTGATTTTCGCTGGCTTGGCGGTTTCCTTGGCATTCAAAGGGGGGTTTTTTAACGTTGGCGGTGAGGGTCAACTCTACCTGGGTGGTCTTGGGGCAACCTTGGTCGGCTTGTATGTGGATGGGATGCCGGCCATTCTGCATATCCCTCTCGCGCTCATGGGCGGGTTTGCGGCAGGAGCTCTTTGGGCCAGCATTCCAGGGTACCTGAAAGCTCGACATGACATTAATGAGATTATTACCTGCATCTTCATGCACTTCATCGGTATTTTCCTGATTGAGTACATGACTTCAGGCCCATTGTTTGAACCTGGTGCACCGGCTGCGATGTCTCCTGAAATCAAGAAATCTGCTCAGCTTCCGATAATCATACCGAACACAGACGTGCATCTGGGGCTCCTGCTCTGTCTTTTCTTGGTGCTCGCGATGCACGTTGTTTTCAAAAGGACGACATTCGGGTTTCAGATCACCGCACTGGGCCTCAACCCTACGGCCTGCCGCTACGCGGGGATGAACACAACACGGAGCATGATGATCTTGGCCTGTATGAGTGGCGGATTGGCAGGTATCGCGGGCGCATCCGAAATCATGGGGCTCAAACACAGGCTTTTTGACTCCTTTTCCCCAGGCTACGGTCTCGATGCCATTGTCATCGCATTCCTGGCGAGAAGTCACCCGATCGGAGTCATGGTGGCTTCTCTTTTTTTTGGTGCATTGAGAAGCGGTGCAGGGATGATGCAGAGGGCTACCGGAGTGCCAACGACGGCTGTTCTGGCAATCCAGGGGCTTGTTATTCTTTTCGTTACGATAAGCCTCGTTCTTCGAGAGTGGCGGCCCAAGTGGTTCAGAGTGGAACCCAATTGAGCCGTCGCTTCCTCAAAAGGCAGGGGAATCGATGTGGGAAGTCGTTCTTAGTCTATCTTTCATCGCAGATTTGACAATATCGGCCATTCGCATGACAACACCCTTAGCCTTCGCCGGGCTTTCGTGCACCATCTCAGAACGGTCGGGGATCTTCAATATCGGAGTCGAAGGGATGATGCTCGCGGGTGCGTTTGTTGCGGCAGTGGGGGCCCTCTTCAGCGGGAGCGCATGGACGGGGTTGGCTTGCGCGAGCCTGGCAGGAGCCTTCCTTGGGCTTTTGCTCGCTGTTCTCACTGTAACCCTGGGTGCCAACCAGATCATCTGTGGTGTCATGATCAACATCCTTTCACTCGGAATGACAAGCTTCTTGGCGCGTATTGTGATGGGATCAGCCGTTACTCAGAAGCTCCCCACTTTTGAACCATGGGAAATACCGCTCCTGGCAGACATCCCGTTTCTTGGAGAGATCTTTTTCACCCAAAGCCCCCTTTCGTTCCTTTCGTATTTGATAGCCATCCTGCTGGCCGTTCTGCTTTTCAAGACGACATGGGGCTTGAATATTCGAGCCTCTGGAGAACACCCCGCGGCGCTCGAAACGGGTGGAGTAAATCCCTCCACCGTACGATATGCCTGTGTCGTGCTGAGCGGGATACTGGCGGCTTTAGGCGGGGCTTTTCTGTCCGTAGGAGTCGTGAGGTATTTCACAGAAAACATGAGCGCTGGAAGGGGGTTTATAGGGCTTTGCATCGTTATCCTAGGGAAATGGCACCCATTGGGGGCTCTCTTGGCCGCGTTTGTATTCGGGGCGGTGGATGCCCTCCAGCTTAGGATTCAAACATTTCAATTGGGGATCCCCTACCATTTCTTGATTATGCTTCCCTACATTTGCGGGCTTATCGCGATCAGTGGATTGGTAGGGAAAGCGCGAAGCCCGGAAGCCGTGGGTAGACCATACCGGCAGGGGGAATAGGATAAAAAGCTATCTTGAGCAGTCTTTTTCTTTCTCGCTCATGGGATGGGGAAGAGGACGGCTTCCGTTAACCAATCCGACTTTTGCCGCCGATCGCATGTAACAAGACAGGATCTTAGGAGGGATATTCCGTATGAAGAAGAATCGTGTCCTGATGGAGGAGTTGACTTGGAAAGAGTATGCGGAGAGGATTAAGACAGACCTTGTTCTTCTGCCGATCGGTTCTACCGAGCAGCACGGTCCCCATCTGCCCCTGGGAACGGATGCCATGCAAATCATGCAATTCTCCCGACTGGCTGCTGCGAGAGTGTGTGGTATAGTGGCGCCGGTTTTGAGCTACGGTTACAAGTCGCAGCCCAAGAGTGGGGGAGGGCCTAACTTTCCCGGAACGACGAGCCTTACAGCCGAAGCCTTGATATTTGTGGTCCGAGATCTTCTGAAAGAATTCGTCCGTCACGGTGCGAGAAAGATCTGGATCATGGATGGACACTACGAGAACGCGATGTTCTTGTCTGAGGCGATCGATTTGGCTTTAGACGAAACGGGAGTGAAGGATGTGAAGATCATAAAAAACTGCTTTATCCAATTCCTTAACCCTCAGGATATCGACAAGATTTTTCCCAAGGGATTTCCGGGTTGGGATCTTGAGCATGCTGCGGTACTCGAAACATCACTCATGCTCTATTTTAGACCTGACCTTGTTAGGAAGGACCTCATGAGACCCGACAGGGCCGAGAATCTGCCCCCCTACGACATTTATCCGGTTCCGAAGGATATCATTCCGGCATCCGGCGTTCTGGCGGATCCCACCGGGGCGTCGGCTGAATTGGGGGAATACATCGTCAGACGATGTCTCGATGAGTTTGAAAGGGATGTGAGAAAGGAGTTCTCCTAGGCTCGAGGCTCGGGGCTCATTTTTCCGAATGGACGTCTCGTCCTCCTCAGGATAACTGTCTGAACTCATTTCAACCCGGTCTTTTGAAGGGTCTCAATCACGCAATTCAGATCCTTCTCGTCCTTGGGAGATGTGGGAGACTGGGACGTTCTTGATTTATTGACATTCTAAGAGTTGCCCCTCGATATCATGACCCTGCATTACTTTTGACGCACGGGATATCGCCCTACTTACCGCCGATGGGCTGATTCCGATATCCTTCGCAATTGAGGCCGCGGTTAATCCCCTCCCACGCACCCCTCCGTAGCACAGAACAGCGCGCGCCTTCGCTACATTGGGAACCTTCCTTCCGGATCCAAGGGACTCGGAATCCACGCCAAAATGACAAGCCACTTTCTCCACTTACCACTTCAGGGCCAATCCCCTTTTCCTGAGTTCCGCCCTCCTCTCCCATTCTTCTTCGAACTCCCTCAACACGCGATCAACAAACTCAAATGTCCCAAGAATCCCTTCATCCCCTCGCACCCTTTCTCCAGAATCCCGCAACTCCTTCACAGCGTCGA
>JAGUZM010000381.1 GCA_020060805.1 Deltaproteobacteria bacterium
ATGGCCTCTCGGCTGTGGAGGTTGTTAATTCTTGGTGTACTTTTCTGCGGTGCCTTTTGCTCTTTCGACGCGATATTTCTTCTCCTTGATCTTCAGCTCAAATATTGATGCTTTCAGATCTCGACTAAGGTTTCTGTCTTCGGTCATCTGTCATCCGTCCTCTGCTCTCCTCACCGCTGCCTTTTGCTTTTTTGACCGGGTATTTCCTCCCGTTCCTCTCCACTTATTTTGTGTCCCATCACAGGCGTCTAATCCAAGACGGCGGAGTAAGTCAATAAGTCAAGATGTCCCTATTATTCGTGATGAACGGTTGGGAGTTGTCCCGCCTGGTCAAGACGCGGGCCCCTGAGACACCGGTTGTGATCGTGGCAGGGCATGAGGAGGAGAGCCACTGGGAAAGAATGAACATGCGCTATGTCGACGCCATCGTGATGAAACCCCTCAAGCTGAAGGAGATCGACAAAACCGTACAGGACCCCTTGTTGACCGGTAGGACATGAGGAAGTTGCTTTTTTGGCAAAAAGGCGTATCCTGAAACGGTTACGAAGTGATCCAGGGAGACCAGCGGTGGAGGCGCATATATCCCGACGTTCGCAAGAAGTTCAGCGGCTCTGAGGGTTCGCGTCGAAAGTCCCCGCATCTCGATTCAAGGTGGAATGGACGATGCTTCCGTTGAAAGAAATTCTGGTCACCACGGATTTTAGCGCCCTTTCCCAGGAGGGCATCAAAGTGGCCGCTGAATTGGCTTCTGCCTACTCCTCGGCGGTGATCCTGCTGCATGTGGTTCCGCCGCCCCACGTGCTGATCTCCTCTGGCGTGTCCTCCGTTAAAGTGCAGGACTATTATGGCGAACTCATTCGCTTGGCCAAGAAATCCCTGCAAGAGGTCGCGGAGATTCATTTCAAGAAGGAACACCCAGTCTCCCTCCAGGTCATCCAAGGGGCTCCGGCTGATGAAATCGTCAAACTGGCTGCCGAACAAGATGTGGGTCTTATTGCGATGTCGACGCGAGGGAGTTCAAACCGGCCCCGTTATGTGGCCGGATCAGTGGCCGTGAAGGTGGCCGGAATGGCCCCCTGTCCGGTGATGGCCGTCCCTGGAACTTGAGAAAGGCAGATTTTCGTCCCAGATTCCGAGAACCCCGATGGAACTCCATGCATCGCACCTGAGTTCTGAGGGAGGGAGTATTGTGGCATGAACTGGTACAGGATCGACACTGAAGCGGTATTCAAGCAGCTTCAAACCTCTGAATACGGCTTGTTCGAGCAGGAGGCGAAAAGTCGCCTTGAAAGAGAAGGCCCGAACAAGCTTCCCGAAGCAAAAGGCGTCAGCCCGTGGAAGCTTCTTCTCCATCAGTTCACCAGCCCCCTCATCTATATTCTCGTAGTGGCCGCCGTGGTGACGGCTTTTTTGGGCGAGCACATTGACACCGGCGTCATTGCTGCTGTCCTGATTCTCAATGCGACGATAGGGTTCTGGCAGGAGTACAAGGCGGAAAAGAGCGTGAGAGCCCTCGATCGTATGGTGGTATCCCGAGCGAGAGTGGTGAGGGGCGGGGCGGAGAAGGAGGTCCTCAGCGAGACTCTTGTGCCCGGCGATATGGTTCTCCTAGGGTCAGGCATGAAGGTTCCTGCCGACCTCAGACTCATCCGGACTGCGGAACTTCGCATTGAAGAAGCCGCTCTCACCGGTGAGTCCGTTCCTGTGAGCAAGACGATTGCATCGATTGGTGATGAGAATCTCACTCCCGGCGATCAGACCAACATGGCTTTCATGGGAACGATCGTTGTCAGCGGCAGAGGAAAGGGAGTTGTGGTCGGAACCGGAGCGAAGACCGTCCTCGGTCAGATTGCGAGGGATATCAAAGAGCTGGCCGTGACCGCCACACCGCTTCAACAAAAGATCACCGGATTCGCGCACCTGATCGGTCTCATCGTGCTGGGAAGCGCGGCAGCCATTTCCTTGCTCGGGCTTTTCCTTGGGATGACGGTAGCGGAGATATTCAAAATAGCGGTGGCCGCCGCTGTGGCAGCGGTGCCGGAGGGTCTCCCTATCGTTGTCACGGTTGCCATGGCCATAGGCATCAGCAGAATGGCCAAAAAAAACGCGATCATCAGGAAACTCCCCGCAGTGGAGACACTGGGGAGCACTACCGTGATCTGCTCCGATAAGACAGGGACGCTCACAAAAAATGAAATGACCGTCAAGGCGATTTACGATGGGCTCCATTCCTGTGAAGTCACGGGAAGCGGTTATGAACCGGAAGGAGAACTCTACTGCGAATGGGAGCCCACCGATAAGACAACGCTGGAGAGGATGCGCCAGATCGCACGCATAGGCATGCTGTGCAACGAGTCGAATATTATCGAAGAAAACGGCGGGTTCAAGGTGGACGGGGATCCTACCGAAGCGGCTCTCCATGTGGCTGCCATAAAGGCGGGGCTTGACCGCGAGAGAGAAAAAGCTCTCTATCCGCAGCTTTCCATCATTCCCTTCGAGTCCGAGCGGGGTTTTATGGCCACCCTCCATGGGTTTAACGGCAAGAGAGTCATTTTTGCAAAAGGGGCTCCTGAGAAAATTCTCGAAATGTGTTCCAGTTCGGGCCAGGGCGAGGCTTTTGACCGAAGCAAACACCTTGCGACGGCAGAGCACCTGGCCCAGGATGGAATGAGGGTCCTTGCCATGGCTTACAGGGATGGTCCGGAAGGCTTGTCCGAACTCAAACCGCAGGATGTCGAGGGCGGGTTCACCTTTGCGGGTCTGCAGGGGATGATCGATCCTCCCAGGCCGGAAGCCGCAGAGGCGGTGAGGGGTTGCACGGAAGCGGGCATACGGGTGGTCATGATCACAGGAGACCATGCCGTCACCGCCTCCGCCATTGGAAAGATGATCGGTATCACCCAAAAAGGTGGGAAGGCGCTAACGGGCCGGGACTTGGAATCCATGGATGACGAGACGCTGTTTCAGGAAGTGAGGGACGTCTCAGTGTTTGCAAGGGTCAGCCCTCAACATAAACTCAAAATCGTCCAGCAACTGATGCGACACGGAGAGGTGGTTGCCGTGACGGGCGACGGGGTGAATGACGCGCCTGCTCTCAAAGCGGCTCACATTGGGGCCGCGATGGGCAAGACAGGGACCGATGTCGCTCGGGAAGCCGCAGACATGGTGATCACGGACGATAACTTCTCAAGCATCTTCCATGCCGTTGAAGAAGGCCGGGTGGTTTTTGACAACATACGAAAAGTGACTCTCTTCCTTATCCCTACGGGCTTGGCCGCGATTCTTTCCATCCTGATAGCTATGGCCCTGGACTTGCCCATTCCTTATGTGGCGGCCCAGATTCTCTGGATCAACCTGGTGACCAACGGGCTTCAGGATGTGGCCCTTGCTTTTGAACCTGCAGAAAAGGGAGTGCTCAAAAGAAAACCCCGAAATCCGAAAGAGGGAATCATGTCACGGTTGATGTACGAGAGGACCCTCTTGGTCGGTGTATTGATATCCCTGGGGGTGATCTTCAATTTCTATTTTGCACTTCGCGAAGAGGTTTCTCTTGAGCGAGCGCGCACCATCGCCATGACGACCATGGTGCTCTTTCAATTTTTCCAGGCGTGGAATTCCCGCTCCGAGCTTCAATCCGTGTTCCGGATCAATCCTCTCGGCAATCCCTTCCTGTTTTACAGTATGGTCGCTTCTTTCCTGGCACAGGTTGCAGTGATCTACGTGCCGGCCCTTCAATGGGTTTTCCGGACAGAGGCGCTTTCAGGAGGGGAGTGGCTTCAGATTGTCCTGGTCGCTCTCACCATCGTGGTCGCCGTTGAGATCGATAAGGCGATTCGCAGGCGAGGGAGATCCGTCAAGGTTTCTTCTCCCACAAAACCCTAGCCTCTGCGAATCCGTATCGTCACCAGATTCTGCCGGTCCGGACACTCCAGAACCATCTCATCGGCACTTCCCCAGGGATAAGCGCCGCCGAACTGCATGACGTTCAGGCTGGGGAAGATGTCGTGATAAAAGAAGCCGCAGAGCCCGCCCGTGTCCCAGCGTAACAGTTTAGTGGAACGTGAAAACCCTTGCTCTCTGAGCAAGGTCAGAGTTCAGTAGGCTCTGCCTTCTGAACGACTCATTGTTACAACCTCACCTGAGTTGTCCCCACAACATCAGGGAAGGAGTAACAGATGAGTCGTTTCCGAAAATTATCACAAACCATTTGGCACTGCCAGTATCATATCGTCTGGAGGCCGAAGTACCGGTACAGGGTCGTACGAGGCGATATAGCCGAGGAAGTAGACAGTTGCATCATGACGTTTTCCGAGCAGCTACATTGTGAAGTGATCGAAAGAAGCGTCCAACCGGATCATGTCCATCTTGTGGTGATGATCCCACCCAAGACAGCGGTTTCAGATTACGTCGGAACCGTGAAGGGCCGGACAGCGATCAGGGTGTTGAACAAGTTCCGCCGTCTGAAGGAAAAGCCCTATTGTTCTGGTCCAGGGGATACTGTGCTGATACCGTAGGGCTGGACTCAGAAATGATTCGGAAATATGTCAAGTACCAAGAAGTCAAAGAGCGTAGGGAAGAAGAGACCCAGCGCAAACTGTTCTAAGCCAAATCAGGGGGCAACTCATCCTTGCCCCCTCTGGGGGCAAGGCAATGTATCCCCTTCCAGGGGTCATCAAAGCCGGCCCCTCTGGGGTCGGATTTTTACTATGAATTCTAAAATACGAATTCATACTTGTCAAAACTCGCCCACGGTTGATATCTAAAGGACCATTTCGGGGTCAAAAACGCGGTTCTAAGCCCTATTTTGGCCTCATTTTTCATCCCGTCCCGTATCATTCCGATCAGTTGCCGTGGCCCGACCTGCCCAAAGCCCGAGGGCCAAAGCAATTCCTCCTACTTCTTTGATTTTATGAGCTTCGCTATGACCTTTTCCAGGGCATCAGGGAACTCGTCTCGCTTTAAGGTATTCACATAAATCCTTTCAAGCTCAGCGTCCGGTAGATCTCGAAGTTGCAACTTCGTGAGTTCAATGACCCTAAGTTCGTTTGGCTTCAATCTGACGTCACTGATATCATCCCAATTTCTGTATTTTCCTTTCTTGTCCGGCCATATATCGTCAAAATCATCTGGAAGTACAACCTTCGCAGCCTTCGTAGGGTCTTTTTCTTTCAGAATCTTATACATCGCTCTGGTCATTCTTTTTGTGGCGCTTTCGCCCTTCTTTTTCTCTTCTTGGAGATCATCGAAGATGAGCCTGGCCACGACGTCGATCTTGTCTTCACGAGGCACACCAGGGAATCTCCCTCTAGGAGAGCCCCTCAATGGCTCACTATCGAGCCGTTTTAGGGCCTCCTCGCTCATGGATGTCCTTGGCATCGGGATCTCCAACTGAACGCACCCCTTGAACCTTTTCCTGGCCCGATCCAGTTGAAAAAAGGAATACCAATCAGCGAGTTCATTCTTTGACCGACAGGGCTTGATGTCCATATGGACCAAGTCTCTCCGATCCCACCTTTGTGACCCTATATCAACCCCAGCAGGCGGTATCAGGATGGCGCAGTCTATGTCCCTCGGATTTCCCTCTCCTGTGATGAAACTTCCCCCGACAGCCAAGTCCGTTCCACCAACACGCCAAAGAAGATCATATAACTCCGACAGCAGATTGCCCAGATACGATCTCCTCGTTCCCCCATACGCGAACCGCTGTAACATTTCGGATAGGGTAGCCTGATGAACCCCCTCAGGCAAAAGACCTTCATGAAATTCCGGTATGCCCATTTGAAACAGCCTCCGATCGCGACAGACGTGATCAACAAAACGACTATTTCCAAACCACCCGGGGCCGATTGCGGACAGGAATGCGTGGGTATCTGAATTTAGGATATCCTATCATCATCGCTCCAAAAGCGAGATGATCTGTCGGCAGACCCAAAGCATCAGACAGAGGCGGATAGGCGTTCGCAGTCTTGTAGAAATAGCCGGCCCAACAGGCTCCCAACCCGATGCTTGTCGCGTACAGGTCGATGAGGCTCAAAGCAAGGGCGCTGTCCTCAGCTCCGAACGCACAATTCCGGTCCGCGTGGACCACGATGAGATGGGGTGCCCCGCGGCAAATACGATCATAACCTTCGTCCCAGGACGCCACTGCGCGGTGGAATCCCATCGTTTTCGCTTCTTCCGGACTTGATTGAATGAACATCTTCATCGCGTCGATGACCATGGCGGCTAGGCGCCGAACCTGTGCAGGCTCCAGCACCACTATCCAATGCCAGGGTTGCTGATTTTTCGCCGACGGAGCGGAGCAACCTATCTCCAGCAGTTTTTCCAGCACTGATCGAGGAACCGTCTTTTCCTTGAACGTCCGGATGGACCGGCGATTTCGCAGAAACTGTTCGGCTTGCTCCGGGGTCATCTCCAGTCCCTTCTTGACAGTCGTGCAACCTTCCGGCCCAAGCCAGTCAAGGCGAAGCGCTTCTGTAGGGCAAACGCTCACGCAGTGGCCGCATTTCAAGCAGAAATCCTCAAAATCCGGAGTCGGAATGGGATAGCCCTCTTTTTCGTCCATCCTTATGATACGGGTGGGACATTCGCTGGCGCAAATCCCATCCTGATTGCACTTTTCGCGGTCTACGGTAATGAAACCCATCGGTTACTCCTTTACCTTGCTTTTTAAAACACAAACCTGCATCAGGGAGCAAAGCCAATAACTCAACCCAGTCCCTGCTAGCCCGCAATCAATGTCGGGAGA
>JAGUZM010000080.1 GCA_020060805.1 Deltaproteobacteria bacterium
GATCAGGAGCGTAAAAGGCTGGCCTGTGACAGGGACTGCCGATGTTGGTACAACAACACGGCGCTTCTCGCCCATTTCGGAACATGGATCACACGCACCCTCCCTAACGGCCGATAGAAACGCTCTTCTCACTGACCACGATGGGATCACCATCACGAAACCCCGGTGCGCCACCTTCGCGGCGGCAGGGACAGTTTCGAGCCGCCGCGTCATGCGGTTGCCCTGAAATGGGGTTGCCCTCGATGACATCATGAAGACGCTCCCTGCCCGGGCAAACCCACGAAGCCTTCTTTCCTTTTCGCCATCCAGCACTTGACCAGGTGGCGGAGCTTCATTATGATGACCTTCTCCGAGCTCATCTGTGCGGAAAAGATCGGTCGACACATGGCGCGGGCCTTTTGATCTTTATACTTCTCTTCTTTCCTCCACAGATCCCGTTTGCGACGGCCTCTACTGATTGCTGCGCTGCCCAGGGCTCCATGGGACCATAATCCCCATAATCCCGAGCGACGATTAAACGCGCTCACCCGTCAGCCCGACCCGAAGACATAGGGCTGCGGAATATGTCACCTGTTCTCAGGGCTTAAAACGGCTGTTCCCGATCCCGGCATCACGAATGATGGACAATTCACTTTGGCCCCACGCCGGGGAGGAAGTCCGAAGAAGAGGCGTCGTCGCCAAAGTTCAAATAAAAAAACCTATGAAAGGAGAAGGACGTCATGAATATCGAATCGTATCTCCAGCAAGCCGGATCATGGCTTCTTTCAAGTGGATTGCAGATCGCTCTCGTCTTTGTGCTGATGGCCATCGCCATGAGGCTGTCGGGACTTCTGGCAACCCGCCTGGTTTCATTCGGAGAAAAGAAGGAAGATCCGGAGTTCAAGAAACGAACGGAGACGCTCGCTTCCCTCATTCGTTACATCCTGAAGGTTCTGATTCTGGCTTTGGGGGCTATGATCGTCCTGAAGGAACTGGGAGTCGAAATCGGCCCGATCCTGGCGGCAGCGGGAATCATCGGCTTGGCCGTCGGTTTTGGAGGACAGCATCTTGTGCAAGATGTCATCAGCGGCTTTTTCATTCTCATGGAGGGTCAAATCCGGATCGGTGATGTGGTACAGATTGCAGACAAAGGCGGGCTGGTCGAAAGAGTGAACCTGAGAATGACGATTCTTCGAGACCTGGCGGGCAACGTCCATTATGTGCGAAATGGCCAGATTAATGTTGTGACGAACATGACCAAGGATTTCTCACGCTATGTTTTTAAAATCGGAGTTGCCTACAGGGAAAATATCGATGAAGTCATCGAGCTCATCAAACAAATCGACGGAGATCTGCGACAGGATCCGGAGTTCAAGGACGATATTCTGGAGCCCATCGAGGTGCTGGGTCTGGACCAATTTGCCGATTCGGCAATCATCATCAAAGCACGCACCAAAACCAAGCCTCAAAAACAATGGCGAGTTGGACGTGAGTTCAACAAGAGACTGAAAAGAAGGTTTGATGAGTTGAATATCGAAATACCTTTCCCTCATATAACTTTATACATGGGCGAAACCAAAAAGGGTGAGTCCCCCCCTTTGAATGTCGTCGTTGCGAATCACAGGAAGGAACCGATGGGTGATTGAAAGAACGGGCGATCATACCAAGTGCCTTGAATCCCGAGTATCAGGACTCCAGTATTTCCAATCATCGAGGCAACTGCGAGGAGCCTTATTAATCGCTTGACAACCAGCTGAACAAACTCTATGAAGCTGGTCAAGATTGAGCACTGACGGTAGTTTTGACAATACGACATCATAGCCAAGGAGGGATCGTCATGAAATTCAAGGGATTGAAAGCGTCAATGGCAATGTTTCTGTGCAGTCTTCTTCTTGTGCTGCTGCCCGTGACCACCTTTGCCCAGGACTATCCGACCAAGCCTGTTAGCCTGATCGTCACCTTCGCACCCGGCGGAACCCTGGATACCTGTGCACGCACCCTGGGAAGCACGGCCGAAAAGTTTCTCGGCCAGCCGGTCATCATCTCGAACGTAGGCGGTGGGGGTGGATCCGTTGCGCTGGGCCAGATGAAATCAAAGGCCCCGGACGGATACACCATCACTTGCTGCACCAGTACCGGCCTGATCCGTATCCCTCAGCTCCGTTCGGTCCCATACGGTCCTGAGGATTTCATCCCCATCATGCATTTTGCATCCGTGCAATCGGGGGTGGTTGTTAAGACGGATTCCTCCTACAAGACCTTTAAGGAGCTTGTGGAGTATGCGAAGAAAAACCCCGGGAAGGTGACCTATGCTACCTCTGGAGCCGGTTCGCCCATGCACATGGCGATGGAGTTCGTGGCGACCAAGGAAGGGATTCAGTGGACCCATGTCCCGCAGACCGGCGGGGCGCCCGGTCTTGCCGCGGTCCTGGGTGGACACGTCACGGCCATGTCCGACAGCACCGAATGGCTTCCCCATGTCAAGGAAGGCTCTCTCCGTCTGCTCGCCACCCACGGCGAGAGGCGGATGAAAAGCTTCCCGGATGTTCCCACGTTCAGGGACCTGGGGTATGACTTTATCAACGAAACCGTCTTCATGATGGCCGCCCCAGCCGCAACCCCCGCGCCGATCATCAAGAAGCTCGATGAGGCGTTCAAGAAGGCCATGGAAGACCCCCTATTCATCCAGACCATTAGAAACCTCGAATTCGATGTGGCCTATCGAAATTCAGCCGATACGAAGGCCTACCTGGACGATGCCTACAAACGCTTCGCGGAAATGCTCCAGAAGCTCGGGATCAAGAAGGAATAGGAATGAAGGCGCTGGACCTGGCCAGCAGTTTTTTCTGGCTGGCATTTTCTATCATCGTATTCGTCGCATCCCTCAGGGTTGGGATCGGAAAGCTGCATAACCCTGGAATGGGGTTCATGGCCCTGGGAGCGTCGGGGATCCTTGGCATCCTGTCTCTTGCGCTTTTTTTGCAAGCGCTCCTTCGAAAAGAGGACGGAGGGCATGAACCCCTATTCGCAGGGAGAGCCTGGAAACGGGTGATCTTTGTCCTGATCGTGCTTTTCCTTTACGCCTGGCTTATGCCCACCCTCGGCTACCTCATCAGCACTTTTATCGGAATGAGCCTTCTCTTCGGGGTCCTGGAAGAGAAAAGGAGAGGAATCGTTTTGCTCTGCGCTCTCCTCTCCACCCTGATCACCCATCTTATCTTTTCCAAGTGGCTCAACTGCCAGTTCCCTGTCGGCTTTTTGGGTTACTAGATTCATCATGGATCTTTTCGACAGTATTGTCTACGGCTTCCAAGTTACGTTTCAACCCGTCAATTTTTTGTTCTGCGGTATCGGGGTTCTGATCGGGACGCTGGTCGGCGTCCTTCCGGGCATCGGCCCGGCAGGAGCCATGGCCCTCCTCCTTCCGGCGACGTTCAAATTTTCCACGACCGCCACCATGATCATGCTGGCAGGCATTTACTACGGCGTGCAGTACGGCGGCTCGACCACGTCCATCCTGGTTAAAATACCGGGAGAGGCCTCGTCGGTCATGACATGCATAGACGGGCACCAGATGGCCCTCCAGGGCAGGGCGGGGCCTGCCCTGGGGATCGCCGCCTGGGGCTCCTTCATCGCAGGCACCATAGCCAACCTGGGGCTGATGCTGGTTGCCGTTCCCCTTGCCCGTGCTGCTCTGGTTCTGGGCCCGCCGGAGTATTTCTCCCTGATGTGCATGGGGCTGATGATCGTGACTTACCTCGCACAGGGATCGGTCCTGAAGTCGATCATGATGGCCTTGGTGGGAATTATCCTCGGAAGCGTGGGGCTCGACCTTATCTCCGGGCTTCCTCGGTTCACCCTGGGAATCAATGAATTGACCGACGGGATCGACGTGGTTCCTATGGTCATGGGGCTCTTTGGAATCGCCGAGATCCTGGAAAACCTTGAAGGAACTCTCAAACAGGAGGTTGTCAAGACCCGCATCCGAAATCTCTGGCCTTCCCTGAAGGATTGGGTCGAGGCCAAATGGGCTATCGTCAGGGGATCATTGATCGGCTTCATCCTCGGCGTCCTGCCGGGCGGGGGGGCGGTCATTTCCACCTTCGTCAGCTATGCGGTCGAAAAAAAGGTGTCAAAAAACCCGGAGAAGTTCGGTCATGGCGCCATCGAAGGCGTTGCAGGCCCGGAGTCGGCCAACAATGCGGCCGCCGGCGCTTCCCTCATCCCCCTTTTGTCTCTCGGGATACCTCCGAACCCCATCATGGCCATCTTTTTTTCTGCCCTCATCATCCACGGCCTGCAACCCGGCCCGCTCCTGATCCGCGACCACCCCGAACTCTTCTGGGGACTTGTTGCCAGCCTTTACCTCGGAAACGGGCTTTTGCTCCTCCTGAACCTCCCCATGATAAGCATGTGGGTGAAGGTCCTGCAGATCCCATACAAAATCCTTTTCCCTCTGATCCTCCTTTTCTGCCTGATCGGGTCCTTCACGATCAAGAATATCAGCTTCGATGTCTATGTGATGCTCGTCTTCGGGGTCCTCGGCTGGATCATGAGAAAATTCGGTTACGAGGGGGCACCGCTGATTCTTGCCTTTATCCTGGGGCCGATGCTCGAAAACGCCCTTCGCCAGTCGCTTCTGATCTCTCAGGGGAGCTTCCTGATCTTCGTGACCCGCCCCATTTCCGCCGCCGCTTTGGGAGTCTCTGCTTTACTGCTGCTCACAAATTTCATCCCCGCTCTCAAAAAGCAGCGCAAGGTCTATGAGATGTTCCGGGGGTCCTGAAGAAAGGATGGGATGGGAATGACGACCGACCAAGAAAAAGAGATTCTCACAGCCTCCATTTCGGATAGGGAGCTTGAAAGGCGGTGGAAGGAGATCCGAAACAGGATGGCCGATGAGGGGGTCGATTATCTGGTGATGCAAAACGACAACGAGTGGCTGGGGGGGTACGTCAAGTGGTTCACCGATGTTCCCGCGCGAAACGCACAGGCCCACACCGTGATCTTTCCCCTAAAAGACGAGATGACCACCATCACCCACGGAGGAAAACCCCCCGGAGACATGGGGCCCCCGGGATGGACCTTGCGGGGGGTCAAAAGACGGCTGACCGCTCCCTTTTTTCGCAGTGCGGCATTCACGTTGACCTACGAAGCGGAGCTTGCGGTCGAAGTCCTGAGCTCCGACCCGAAGGCGAAGATCGGAATCCTCGGTAAGGGGACCATGTCGGCCGCTTTCTATGAGCACCTTCTAGGAAACCTCCCGGAGGCGACATTCATCGATGCGTCGGGGCTTGTGGACCCGGTAAAGGCGGTCAAGAGCGAAGAGGAGATCGGTTTTATAAGGAAGACGGTTGGGTTGCTGGATGAAGCGATGGCGTATGCAAAAAAGGCCGTTCAGCCGGGAAGGCGGGATTTCGAGATCGTCGCCGACGTCATCCACAAGGTGACCGACCTGGGAAGCGAAGAACAGCTCGTCCTGGGAGGATCCGGACCGGCCGGCCAGCCGGTCCCCATCCGGAAGAGGCATTTCCAGAACCGGGTGTTGCGGGAAGGCGAGCAATTCTCCCTGATGATCGAGGCAAACGGTCCGGGCGGATTCTACTCCGAGATCGGAAGGATCTTCTTTGTCGGGAGGCCGCCTTCGGAGCTTGAGGATGCGGTCGAGGAGGCCATCGAGATCCAGGCTGCAACGCTGAAGCTGCTCCGGCCCGGAGCAGACCCGGCCGAGATCTGGCGGGCAAACAACGAACTCCTGGCTAAAAAGCGGCTCATGCCGGAGACCAGGGCCTTTGCCCACGGGCAGGGTTATGACCTGGTCGAGCGCCCGTTGCTCCGGGACGACGAACCGATGAAGCTCCAGGCGGGGATGAATATCGCCCTCCATCCGACCGTAGGCACGGACAGGGTCTGGGCGTGGGTCTGCGACAATTACCTGATTACGGAATCGGGTGTCAGCGAGTGCCTGCACAAAACACCCAAGAATATCCTCACGATCCGTTGAGAAAGGAGAACTCAAAAATGATCATCGATTCTTACACGCACATCCTACCCAAGAAATACCAGCAGGGTTTGGAGAAGAAGGTGACCGGAAGGGATCCCCGTTTAAGCACGGTCCGTTATGCGAAGATCGTCACATCTCTCCTGGACCTCGACGTCCGATTCAAGGTCATGGACGCTTTCGGAGAGTACCTGCAAGTGATTTCCATCGCTTCCCCGCCCATTTACGACATCGCGCCCCCGGACGTAGCCAGGGATCTGTGCAGGACGGCGAACGACGAGTTGGCGGAGTTGGTTTTCAAGTACCCGGATCGCTTCGCCGGCGGAATCGCCTGCCTGCCGATGACGGACGTGGACGCGGCCGTTGAGGAGGCGGAGCGTGCCATCAAGGATTTGAGGTTGAGGGCCGTGGAGTTGCATTCCGACGTTGCCGGTAAACCCCTCGATGCCCCGGAATTCTTTCCCCTGTACGAAAAGATGGTTGACCTGGACAGACCCATTTTTATTCATCCCATGAGGGAAGCGACGGCGCCCGACTATCCGGGCGAGGAGATGTCCAAGTACAGGGCCTGGACCAGCATCGGATGGCCCTACGCCACCGGCCTGGCCATGGTCCGATTGGTCTACGGCGGCGTGATGGAAAAATTCCCGGATCTGAGGTTTATCACGCACCACTGCGGCGGCATCATTCCCTATCTCATAGGACGGCTCGACTGGAGCTATGATTTCAATGAGATGCGGATGGGGTACAGGGACGTCTACTTGAAGCACAAGCCGATCGAATACTTCAAGCGCTTCTATTATGACACGGCGGTCAACGGAAACACGCCGGCACTCAACTGCGGCCTCGCCCTGGCCGGGATTGATCATATGGTTTTCGCAACCGACCTCCCCTTCGACAATCAGAACGGCCTGCGCCTCATCCGGGACACCATCGAATCCGTCGAGGCCATGGAGTTAAGCGCGGGGGACAAGAGGAAAGTGTACTCGGGCAATGCCATTTCGCTGTTGCGTCTGCCTTTTTGTGCCCTGAAGGTCTGATGAAAGGAAGGAGAATATACCGCTGTGTTCGAAGAGGAAATCATAAAGACTGATGTGCTTTGCGTGGGTGGCGGCATAGCCGGACTCATGGCAGCGATCCGGGCCGGTGAATTGGGCGCCAAGGTCGTCGTAGCCGAGAAGGGAAATCCCGTTTACAGCGGCTGCGGCCGCATGGGCAACGACCATTTTGAGACCTGGATTCCCGAAGTCCACGGTGAGGACATTGATGCCTGGATCGAGGAGCTTCTTCGAACGGCCAAAGGGGAAATCCTGATCGGGAAAAACCTGCTTCGCGCTCAGTTCTTGAAGGCCTATGACCTTGTGCGGCTTTGGGACAGTTACGGCATTCCGATGAAACACAAAGGGAAGTGGGAATTCTCAGGCCACACGTTTCCCGGGCGTCCCTTTACCCATATCAAATACGAGGGCCGTTTCCAGAAGGAGATCCTGGTCAAACAGGCAAGGGACAGGGGCGCACAGATCATGAGCCGCGTGATGATTTTCGATCTTCTCAGACAAGGGGAAGCCGTTATCGGCGCCATCGGCGTCGACACGCGGGAGGACAAGATGTACGTTTTTCAGGCCAAAGCCGTCATTCTCGCAACCGGAAAATGCTCCAGGCTCTATCCCTGCCTCACGCCGGGATGGATGTTTAACGATCCCCATGGCAATGTGCAGACCGGAGACGGCCGGGCAATGGCTTACAGAGCCGGGGCCGAGCTTCAAAACATCGAGATGCCCCAGAGACATATCGGCCCCAAATACTTTGCCAAGTTCGGGCAAGCTACATGGGTCGGAGTGGTCAGGGATTGGTACGGCAAGGCTGTCGGGACCTTCGTCACCAAGCCTGATCGCAGGTACGGAGATATGATCTGTGAAGTCAACAAACTCGCTCCTGAACAGTATACCAAGGCCGGCAAGGGCCCCCTCTATATGGACTGCACAGGGATCAAAGGGGAAGACCTTGAATACATGCTCCACTGGTTTGTGCACGAAGGGAATGTCTCCCTCGTTGATCATATGAAAGAAGAAGGCATCGACCTTCGGAAACATCCCGTTGAATTCTCCACGTATCCTCTTCGGGGGGGAGGGCTGATTGTAGCCAATGAAAAGGCCGAAACCACCCTCAAGGGTTTGTACGCCGCTGGCGATGAAGCCTTCGGGGATATCTCGGCAGCGGCGACCTTCGGCTACATAGGAGGGGAGAACGCTGCGAAGCATTCGGGAAGAACCCTTGAACCTGATCTGCACGGCAGCCGACCTGTGATCGACGAAAAGAACGGACTCCTCGACAGCCTTTGCGGAAGGGAGCATGGTCCCGATTGGGAAGAGACCCAGGTGGCACTCCAGCAAACCATGCTCGATTATGCAGGTCATGTTCGAAACGAAAGCCTCCTCCTCCAGGGTCTGCATCACCTTCGAAGGATAAAGGAAA
>JAGUZM010000626.1 GCA_020060805.1 Deltaproteobacteria bacterium
GCCCGGGTCCCTCGGCCTTCTTCCCACCTCAAGGTTCTCCCTCACCGTGAGGCTCGCAAAAATCCGCCTGTCCCCCGGCACATACCCGAGCCCCATGCGGACAATATGGTGAGGCCGCCTGCGCGCTATTTCCTGGCCCTTGAAACGAATGCTCCCGGACCTGGGAGGGGTCAGGCCGATAATGCTCCTCATGGTCGTGGTCTTGCCCGCACCGTTTCTACCGAGCAAGCAGACCAGCCCACCCCTTTCCACGACCAGGGACAGGTCGAAGAGCACATGGCTCAGGCCGTAATAAGAGTTTATCCCGGCTACTTCAAGGCTGTTTTCCTTATCCAATGCTTCTCACTCCTAGGGCACGGCTTTTCTGGAGGGGTCGAGTTCTTCCCCGAGGTACACATTCTGGACCATTTCGTCCCGCCGCACCTCCTCCGGCTTGCCGTGGGCGAGGACCATGCCCTGATGAAGGACGACGATCATCTCGGATATCGAGAAAACCACGTCCATATCATGCTCGACGATCAGCACGGTCAACCCCAATTCCGCCACAAGCCTTCGGATCAGTTCCACGGTCGAATGGGTCTCCTCGGGCGCCATGCCGGCCGTAGGCTCATCCAGAAGCAGGAGCTCCGGCCTGCTGCCCAGAGCTATCGCAATCTCCAGGATCCTCTGATCCCCGTAAGAAAGGGTGCCCGCCGTGGTCCTGGCATGCTCTGAAAGGCCGACGGTCTGGAGAATCTGCTCTGTCTCCTCGATGCCGACCTTTTGGAGGGATGCCACGACACTCGAGCTCTTTCGCATCTTGGAAATGACGGAGGCGTGAACGTTCTCAAACACGGTGAATCGCGGGAAGATGTTGACGATCTGGAAGGACCTGGACAGCCCTCTTCTATTCACCCTGTAAGGAGGCAAGTTGGTGATCCGGTTTCCTTGAAAGAAAACATCCCCCTTGTCTGCGCGAAGATGTCCTGTGACAACGTTGAACAGGGTCGTTTTCCCGGCTCCGTTGGGTCCAATGACCGACGTGATCGACCCCTGGCGCACGACGAAACTGACGCGACTGAGCGCCTGGAGTTTGCCAAAGGACTTGGAAAGCGAATCTATGGTGAGTATACCGTTTTCCACGACACCCATCATCTCCGGCATGAAAGGGGAGCCCCTTTTCTACGGCCGATTTCAAATGGTTTCATCCCGAGTTCAGGCAGCAAACCGCCGGAGCGGTCTGAATTGGATTTCCTCCGCCCTCATCCGGGTGATATACCCTTCAGCGCTCGTTCTCTCAGGAGTCTTTGGCCTCTCCCCACGATGCCGTCGGGCAGAAAAAGAACGAGCAGGATGAGGATGCTCCCCGCCACAAAGGGCCAGTACTCCGTGAACTCTCCGACGAACTTGTCCAAACAAAGAAGGACCGCCGCTCCGAACGCAGGTCCCCAGAAGACGTGCATGCCGCCCAGGATGCCGGCGAACACGGGTTCGAAGGCTCTCGAGACGCTCGCAAACTCCACGTAGGCGCCCCTCTGGAAAAAGGCGAAGAGGGCTCCTGCCAAGCCGGTGAAGAAACCGGAAAGGGTGAATGCCAGGAGTTGGTACCGTTTGACATGGATGCCGATGGATTGCGCCCTCTTCTCGTTTTCACGGATGGTCTTCAGGGTGAAGCCCAGGGGGGAGAAAACGATGATCCTGATCATCACAAGAGCGAGCACCACAAGGGCCAGAATCAGGAAGTATTGGGCGTTCGGTGATGCGATGGATGCGGGTATCCTGAGCCCTGCGAGCCCGTCGTCGCCACCCGTGATTGTCCGCATCTTCCATATCGTCACCCAGATCAGCTGCCCAAAGGCCAGGGTCAGGATGGAGAAATAGATCCCCGTCAGACGGATACAGAACCAGCCCACCACAAGGGCGATGAGGGCGGTGGCAAAAGGGGCTGCTGCCAGGGCCACGGCCATGGGGATCTTTCCTTTCACCATGGCAATCGCAAGGACGTACGCCCCGGCGCCGAACAGTCCCCCGTGCCCGAATGAGAACATGCCCGTGACGCCGAGCATCAAGTTGTAGGCCATGGCGTACAGGACGATGATGCTGAATTCCGTCAAAAGGAGGATCCAGGAAACGTCGAGCAGAAAGGGCGCAAGAACGCCGATCCCGAGCAACAGAACAATGACCCAGATGCGCCGGTCTGAAAGAAGACTCCCCTTCATACCCCTCCGCGCCGCCTCACCGAGGTTTTCCGAGAATCCCGTACGGCCGAAAGATGAGGATCAGCACCATCAGCACGTAAAGGAACACGATGGCCAACCTGGGAAGGACGAGGATTCCCAGGGAAAACATCACCCCGTAGATCAGGCTTCCGATCAGTGACCCGAGGACGCTTCCCATGCCTCCGATGATGACGATGATAAAAGCGGCCAGGATCACTTCCAGGTCAGCCCCCAGAAAAGCAGGGGAGAGAAGCGTAGAGACCACACCTCCGACCCCTGCCAGCCAGCACCCTGCCACGAAGACGCCGCTGTAAAGAATCTCCACGGGTATGCCGAGGGCACTGGTCATCTCAGCATCCCCGGCAGCAGCCCTCACATAAATGCCGAGCCTCGTCCTGTAAAGGGCAAGATAGAGTAAGACCCCCACCATCGCTCCCACGAGGATGACGAAGATGTAGCTGATGGGGAAGCTTCCCCCGAGCATCGCGACCCCGCCGGAAAGGGATTCGGGGGTGGGGACCATCTTGCCCTCCCTCCCCCAGGTGAGTTTCATCAGGTCCCCGAACACAAGAATCAGGGCCCAGGCAAGCATGATTTGAGTGAAGTGCTCTTTATCGTACAGCCGGCTGAAAAGCCTTTCCGTGAGCCCGCCGAGTACCGCGACGGCCAGGGGAGCGATGAGGAGGGATAACCAGAACCCGCCCGGAAGGGCGCTCGTGATGCTGTAACACATGAAGGCCGCGAGGAGGTAGAAGGTGGCATGGGCAAAGTTGACGACATTCAGGACCCCGTAAATCAGGCTGAGCCCGGAGGCGAGGAGGAAAAGGTTCATCCCCTTTCCCACTCCGGTCAGGACCTGAAACAGGATATCGTTTATGCCCATGCCTTCTACCTCTCACAGGCGTTAGCGTTCAAAAGGCTTCAGAAATGCCTCGATTTCTTTCAGGTTGTGAAAGAAAGCATTCCCACCGGCCTGTCATTTCTTCGCTTTCTCTCTTGCCGCCTTCACTTCCGCCTCGCTGTGCCACAACGTCTCACCCGGCAGGAGCTCAGCGTTCTTGGTCACGGCGAGATAATCCGAGCCCGGAACCCTTTCGAGCTCACCGATGATCAACGGCATGTTGA
>JAGUZM010000602.1 GCA_020060805.1 Deltaproteobacteria bacterium
CCCCGGGGCTGGACACGTCAGCGAGAATCTTGAGAACCTTTCGACCTGAATCTTTCAGAATTTCTTCTGTCTCATCCAGATGATCTTCATCGATGTCTGAAATGGCTACGTCCGCCCCGGCCTCAGCCAGGGTTTGGGCAAAGCTTCGTCCCAAACCCAAAGCGGCTCCCGTGACCAAGGCCACTTTTCCGTCGAGATTGAAAAGTTGTTTTTCCAATGGCATCGCGTTTCTCCTTTACCGCAAACCTGGTGAATTTTGTCGCCCTTGGCGGACCCCCTCACCCCCGTATGACGGGCACTGCCGGTATCATCGACAAGTACGGGGCAGGCTCTTGACTTCTCCCCCAACTTGGGAGCGGTGTCTTCCGGGGGAGTCTGTTTTCCGTCATTTTGATCCCTATGAAAACAGGGGGAGAGATCTTGAGATCCTGCTGTACCCGGAATCAAGATTTCTCGGCTGTCGCCTCGAAATGACAGTGCGACCCAGCTTCTTGGAAAAGGGCTGCGGAAGAGGACCGTGGTTTGGCCTCTTTTAGAGTCTCATGAACAAAAACGATTACTCCGGTTTCGGCAGCCCGAAGTCCTGTGCGATCGCCTGGTAGCAATTCAAACTGGAGCCCCGTCCGATACCGCCGCCGCCCGTCATGGCGGAAGAACACATGTAAAGATTCTTGATAAAGGTCCGGAAACCTCCAGGCATCCCTCTGAAGCGTCCACTCTGAGACGCTGCCATGGTACCCTCACACCATGACCCATCCTTCATGTCCAGATGGGTATCCTGCAAATCCACGGGGGTAATCACGCGAGACCCTATGATGTTGTCTTTCGTCATATTCGGGGCATATTCCGCCCATTGCTGAAGAAGGGAGACCAGAAATTCGTCTGCCATTTGGCGCCACTCCCGCCTGGAATAGAAAGGGGCGGGACAAGAGTATTCCTCAAACAGGACGGTGTGTTTTCCCTCCGGTGCTCGAGAGGGATCCCAGATGGTGTCAGGAGCTGTCAAGCAGAAAAACTTGGAGCCCATTCCCAGAAGAAAGAGTTCATGCATGTATTTGTTTTCCATGTACGCCAGATCCTTAGGAGCCCAATAGGTCCGAGGCGTCGCGTTGATATCCGGGTTGGACGCAGCGGCCTTATACTGGGGAAGCTCATGGACAGCCAGAGTCCCCCAAAAAACGTGGCCCCTGTCATACAGATTGGTTTCAAGCCTTCGTTTCATTTCTCCATCAATAAGGTCTTTGTCGAGGAGGCGGAGAAACAGTTGAGGCGTACCGATGTCCCCGACGATCAATTGTCTCGCCTCAACCCGGGTACCGTCGGCGAGCCCTATACCTTTAGCTTTCCCATTTTCCACGAAAACCTTGTCGACGTCGGTGTTGATGAAATACTCCACTCCCAGCTTTTTGCCCGCCGAGACGAGAGCATCCGTGATGGCTTGGGTCGCACCTTTAGCAACAGCCGCAGGCTCCCAACCGAGGGCCAGATGGATGTTGGCGATGATCATCGCAAGGCCCGGCACGTCGTCAGGAAAGATCCCCCCCGAGGTCAGAAACCCCCTGAGAGCCAGTATCCTGAGCTCAGGGCTTTCGAAGAAATAGTGGGCAATCTGTTTGCAGGTCATGAACTGCATCGAGGGATCCAGGCCGCTTTTGGGATCGGAGAGAAGTTCCTCCAGCGCATCAGGGGTTCCCCACGGCGTAGGCAATGAATATCGATGCCTCCGAAATGCCGGCCGCCATTTTTCGTTGTATACATCGGTCAGATGGAGATAGGTTTCCGCGTCAGCTTTCGAAAACTGCGCGATCGATTCATAAGTCCTTTTGGCGTTTGCTTCGCTGTACTTTGTTTCCCCTGTTTTCGGGTTTACCACGGGAAAAGCGGCGTAGCTCACGTAAGCGGTTTCATCGTCAAAGACAATAGCTTCATTGGTATCTGGAAACGTATACTCCAGTCCCTCCGACCGGAGATCGAATTCTTTGTAGGCATGATGGGCGTAGAATCGTGTCCAATTGGCGCAGAAGTTCATGCGAAAGCCGGGCGCAGGCCCGTCTTCAGTCACCGCGCCTCCGCCGAGATGATCCAGCCGTTCAAAAACGCCTACTTTCATTCCGGCCTTAGCCAGGTAAGGGGCGATAATCGTCCCGTGGTGTCCTCCTCCGATAACGATTGCATCGTAGACCTTATCAGCCATATCGTTCCCTCCTCATTCGGTGCTTCCCCTGGAATAGGGAATCAGGGTTGACCTTTCTTACGCATCGTAACCCGCGTTCCCTACCCCCGTTTGATCCATCATTATTTTTAGGCCTGTCTGTTTGACAAAACAAATCAAAAAAACTAAAAGAATTTTAAGAAAACCTAAAAACTGCCCCCCGCTGCCCGGGGCTTTGATCAGGTGAAGCCGGGGAAGGGTGTATGGTTCTGAACGTGAATCAGCTGAGATCATTCTACTGCGCTGCAAAGGCGGAGAGCGTCACAAAAGCAGCCGAGGAGTTGATGGTTACCCCTGCGGCCATAACCTCGCAGGTTAAGCAGCTGGAGGAAAACCTGGGGCTGCGACTCCTGTTCCGGTCGGGAAATGCGATGCGTCTTACCGAGTCGGGGCAAACCGTCTTCGAGAAAATCCGCAAGATATTCGAGGATCTTGATGACCTTGAACGGCTGATTGAGGATATAAGCAAGGGAAAGTCAGGGGAGCTGAGAATAGGGTGTTCGGAGACGGCTGCCATATATGTCATGCCAAAGCTTATCACATCCTTCCAAGCCCAATATCCCGGGATCAAGGTCATCGTCGATCGTGGAACGACCTCCGAGATGGTGAGAAGCGTCCTGGATCACAGGAATGAACTGGTGGTGGCGCGGTACCGGCGAGATGACAAGAGGCTGAAAATGCGGCTCATGGGGCGGAAGGAAATCACCCTCATCGCTGCGTACAAAAACAGCCATCTGCCTCGAGACCGCATCTCAATCGCCGAGCTCAACAAAGTTCCCCTCATAGCTCCGGTAAAAGGATCAGCCACCGGAGATATCATCGTCGAACATCTAAAGCGGTTCAAGGTGTCTCCCAGAGTCGTCATAGAGACAGCGAGTATTGCTCTGACCAAGAAGCTCGTTCAGCAGGACGAGGGGGTCGGCTTCATGTGCAGGGATGGCATAACCGAGGATCTGTCAAAGAAGCGTCTCAGGGAGATTCATCTTCTGGAATGCTCGCCTTATATCGAGTACGGGATCGGATACCTGACCCGGAAGAACCTGTCTGAACCATCCCTCGCTTTTCTCAGAATGATCGACAAGTCGAAGACCGGGTGAGGAGGATCGAACCGGCCACAGGCTCATGAACGGGGAGGTTTTCCCTCCTTGTTCAAACCTGCCATGAATTCCTTGAAGAACTTGTCTTTTTCATGCCAGTGGGAACCGAATTTGCGGTCAAAATAGGGGCTCGTTTTCTGCAAAGAGCTGAGCCACCACAGGCGCTTCCCGCCGCCGCGAACCACGTCTTCGAGCAAGTCTTTCAACTCCGTCATGAGTTCCTTCGGCATGAAGGAAACGGCCCCGAGCTCGATCGATTTCTTGAGCGCCTCCGGTGTGACAGCGTGGGCCGTGAGCATGACTGCGGGAAAGCCCCTCAGAACCGCATTCTTCAGGAGCTCGAAACCGTTGACGCCCATGATGTCCAGGACCACGGCATCGTATTTGTTTTTGTTGATCAACCCGAGGGCCGTATCAAAATCGCTGGCCTTGTCCACATCACACATGTCGAGAATTTCTGCCACGGTTGTGAGGACATCAGGTTCATCATCCACAACCAGAATCTTTCTGCCTTTCAAGGGGCTTTCAGCGTTCATTGTTCTGCATCCTCCTCTTAAGCGATGTCATGGGGTGTTTCGACGTTAACGGCGGAGCCCGATTCGAAGATGGATTTCTCAGCTCCCGGCCGTCCGATGGGGTTCGTTTGCCGCGTTCATGATCCTGTTTCGATCCCTGAGCCGGTTGTGTTGAAAAGCCTCAAGGCGATTTCCGTAACCCTTTCCGCGTAAACCGGGTCGTTGACATGGCAGCCCATGCCGACGAATTCTATGTGAGGGCTGAGGTTGCTCCTCAGGGTATCGATGAAAACCTTTCGCCCTTCCGGATAGTCCAACTTCCCCCCGGGCCTATCGTATTCCATGAACCCCCTTTCAGGGATCACGACCGCCACCGGACCACGAGACTTGTTCAACCTGGACGCGATGAGCTTTCCTGTCTCAGCCATCTCTTCCACGGAAGCCTGAATGCCGGAGGCGATTTCATTGTGGGCAAAACTTTTTCTCCCCTTGAACTTATCGGGCAAATCTTTCAGCGCACCATAGGGGAAGAACCCAATCCCTCCTGCCCCGACGACCTGGGGAATGCCTTTTTCAGCCGCCGCCGTTACCCTGCCGGGCGAACAGAGAGGCCCGCCGCAAACTTCGGCGAGAACCTCCTGGGGGCAGAGATCCAATAAGCCGTGCACCTTTCCTTCCCTGATGAGCCTTTCCATGATGGCGCCTTGCATGCTCACCGAGTGAAAGATGGCCACTTCGTATCCTTTTTTTTCTATGGCGTCTTTGATGGGTGAAGCATATTTGAGAAAGGAGCCTCCAAGGGTGGTCATCGTGACCAGAGGGGCGCTCCCATCAACCGCTTCGTCTCCATCTCGGACGGCTGCCGCAACAGCCAGGGCAGCCTTCTTCAGGTCTCTTTTCTCAAGCCTGTTCAGGCCCCAGAGATCGGAAGCGGCTTGGAACATGATCACGTCGTTCAGGACGGTTTGGGGAGTTACGAAATAGGAAAAAGCCACAGTGGATACCAACACCTTGGTGAGGCCTGTGGGCAATCCCCTGAAAACCCTGAGGGCCAAAGATGTTCCCATGGAGCCGCCGAGGGCGATGACACCGTCGAAAGCGCCTTTTTGGAAAATCCCCTGAACAATCTGTTCAGCCCCCCTGGCCATTTCAGCCATGGCCTTAGCCTCGTCATTGAACGAGAGCAGTTCCGGGAGAGTTCGAGAGACCGCTTCGGCCACTTTACGGCTTGGAATATCCGCACCAAAAGAGGACTCGCCCGTGGTGCCTATGTCCATCACCAGGGTCCTGAGGCCTTTTTCTTCTATGACCTTCTTAAGATAGAGGGCCTCAGGGCCCTTCGTGTCAAGGGTGGCAATGATCAGAACGGTTTTTTCCCTGGCCATAAAGCGACCTCATGAACTCGATCCCAGCCTCGGGGAACGGTGTCCCCGGTTTTTTTGCTCCATAAATCCCAACCCCGCCCTTGCCGATGGCGAGGAATCTCCTGGTTACCCGGCCCCGGCTATCTCAACGATCACATTGCCGATTTTGTCGCCCTTTTCGACTGCCTCATGGGCCTGGGCAATCTCCTCCAGGGGAAACCGCTTTGCGATATTGTGCCGGAGCTTGTTGCCGGAAAGGCATGTCGTGATATCAGCCGCAGCCCTCTGGTGAGCGGACTTGGGCATGGCATAGACGAGAACGAAATGGATCGTGATGTCTTTGCCGAGGATCGTCCAAAAAGGGATCTTGGGCTCGGGCACAGCGTCGGAAGCATAGGTCGAAATCACGCCGTTAGGATTCAGGACGGCAATGCTCGTTTCCAGGTTGGCGCCAAAGGCGACGTCCACGATGCGGTCGATCCCCCGGCCTTCGGTGAGGTCGCGGGCACGGCCGGCCACGTTCTCAGAGCGGTAGTTGATGACATGATCAGCTCCTGCCGAGGTAGCCGCTGCAGCCTGCGCATCGCGGCTCACGGTCGCGATGACGGAGGCGGCACCCCCCCATTTTGCGAACTGCACGGCGTAGAAACCGACGGCGCCGGCGCCGCCAGCGACGAGGATGCGCTGGCCCTGCACCGGGCCGTCGCCGAAAATGCAACGGTGGGCGGTCATGGCCGGAATGCCCAGGCAGGCGCCCTCGGCAAAGGAGGTGTTGTCCGGGAGGGTCACGGCATTGGCAGCCGGCACCACCACATACTCGGCTGCTGTTCCGGTTGCCCGCCCCAGTTGGGCTTCGTAGACCCAGACCCGTTCTCCGACCCGTGAGGCGGGAACGCCCTCGCCCACGCGATCGATCACCCCAGCGCCGTCCTGGTGCGGGATGATGCGGGGAAAAGGCATGGCGGTTTTGCCGCGGGCACCGCTGCGGCCTTTGGTATCGGATGGGTTGACCGCAGAGGCGCGGACGCGGACGCGAACCTCCTGGAGGCCGGGCTCCGGCGTGTCAACGGAGCCCACCTGCAATACGTCTCGGGCAGGACCTTTACGGTCATACCAGGCTGCTTTCATCATATCCCGCTTTCTCCTTATCTCCGGCGCTCTCTTTGAGAGCCAGCGCCGCACCTCAAGCCCCTCCGGGGGGGCCCGTGTTATTTATCGAGGATGTAAAGGGTGCCTTCCGTGGCATCCACCCTGATCCTCTGCCCTGTTTTGATCGTCGAGGTCCCTGTGAAGGTGTTCACCAGGGTCGGCAGACCATA
>JAGUZM010000144.1 GCA_020060805.1 Deltaproteobacteria bacterium
GAGGCTATGGCGAGACAAGTACCGATAGACGAAAATAATCCTCATAAGATTCTTTGAGGGCAGAATATTTTTGTTTGTCGGTATCTCCCGACAAACAAAAACTTTTCTCTGTGCCCTCTGCGGCTCCGTGGTGAACCCTGGTCGCCTAAGGCGCCGCCAGAGGCTGGCAAACCAAGGTTAGTGACCGTCATTGTAAAAGCAGTACTTAGCAGGGACGGCGCTTCAGCCCAGGGTGCTCCTCACTGCGTCGGCGATTCGTTGACAGTGCTTTTCCGTCATATCCTCTTCAGGCCCTTCCACCATGACGCGGCAGAGGTTCTCCGTGCCGGAGTAGCGAACGAGAACGCGGCCTTGATCCCCCAGTTCCGATTCGACTTGCTGGATGATTCTTGCCACCGAGGGGAGAGAGGCCAGTTCGGGCTTTCTCCTGACGGGGACATTGATGAGCTTTTGAGGATAGATCTTCACCCAAGATGCAAGTTCGGAAAGGGGCTTTGCCTCCTTCTTCATGGCGGCGAGCAACTGCATGGCGGCGAGGATGCCATCCCCCGTGGTGTGGTGGTCAAGAAAGATGAGGTGGCCGGATTCCTCGCCGCCCAGCACTGCACCGAGCCGGAGCATATCTTGCAGAACGTATCGGTCACCCACCTTGCTCATGTGAAGGTTAAGGCCGTCGTCCCTGCAAGCCGACCGAAGCCCCAGGTTGCTCATGACGGTGCTCACGAGCAAATCACCCTTGAGTTTACCCTGAGCTTTGAGCGCCCTTGCGCAAATCAGAAGCACCTGATCGCCCGTAAGCCTTCGGCCTTTTTCGTCCACCGCGATCAGCCGATCCCCATCCCCGTCAAAAGCGAGACCGAGGTGGGCTCCCTTTTCAAGGACTCGTTCCTGCAAATCCTCTGTGTGCTGGGAACCGCAGCGGTCATTGATGTTGAGGCCGTCCGGATGGTCATGGATGACTTCCACCGAAGCGCCCAGGCGAGAGAAGGCTTGAGGTCCAACCCTGTGCGTCGCGCCGTTCGCGGTGTCGATGACGACTTTCGTGCCCTTGAGCGAAAAAGATGGGGGAAGGGAGCGGACGATAAAGTCCACGTAACGCTCTTCCCCATCTTCAACCGCAGCAGGACGTCCGAGTTCTCTTGCAGGGGGAACCATAGAAGAAAGGTTTCCGCGGAGAATCAGGGCCTCCATCACCTCTTCCTGCTCGTCCGTGAGTTTGAAGCCCTGGGAAGAGAATATCTTGATACCGTTGTCCTGGTAAGGGTTGTGGGAGGCAGAGATGACAATCCCTGCATCAAAGGAAAGGCTCTTGGTGAGGTGAGCCACGGCGGGTGTGGGAAGGATGCCGGCTGTATGAGGGTCGCCGCCCATGGAGGCGATGCCGCTGACAATAGCGCTCTCTAGCATAGGGCCCGAAATGCGGGTGTCTCTCGCGATGAGCACTCTGGTCCGGTGGGACGGCCTCTTGAGCACGTGCACCACGGCCTGGCCTACAGAAATTGCCATGAGGGCATCCATGGGAGGCTGATTCGCTTCTCCCCTGATCCCATCCGTTCCGAACAATTTAGTGCTGCTTTCCCTCATTATGATCACAAACCTTCGTTCACCCGCCTTCGGCGGCGCCTGAGGCGACCAGGGTTCACCACAGAGCCACAGAGGGCACAGAGAAAAGTTTTTGTTTGTCGGGAGATACCGACAAACAAAAATATTCTACCCTCAAAGAGTCTTATGAGGATTATTTTCGTCTATCGGTACTTGTCTCGCCGTAGCCTCAGCGACGGCGGATCTCCCGATAGACGAAAAAATATATCCCCCTCAGTGTCCTCTACCGCCTCGGTGGTAAATACATGCGCTTATTTACGAGATCCTCTACTTAGTCCTCGAACATCTTCAGAGACGGCAACAGGGTAGAGGCCTTGTGAGAGATCTCGTCAACGATCCTCTGGAGCCATCGTGACCCCAGTGCGGTTGCTTCCGCCGGCAGGCTTCGGATGACATCAACGTAAGCCCCGGGGCGCTCAAACCTGTGGCGATGAAGAAACTCTATGAAGCGGTGGCGTTCTTCAGCACCCGGATCACCGGCCAGGGGGGATGAGAAAATGTCGACCAAGTCCGAGACCCGATCATGGAACTCCTTTCGCCGGATCCCTGTTTTGCCCGAATGCTCGGAAGCGAGGGGCATCTTGCCTGCCATCGCCCGGAGCCGCGCGGTTCGCTCTGCTTTCGCGCGGGAGAGCTTGTCCATGGCGCCATCGTACAGCAACTCCCCGAATTCCTGTTCCCTCAAGAAAGCTTTCCGCACGTGGGCGTACCACTGCTCAAGGCCTATCAGGTTTGCGATGTAGACAACGTTGTTACGCACGATCCGCTGAAGGCCGGAATAGCGATGCGGTTCGTACCGCAGCACCCGGCCCTCGTAAGGTTCGCCCAAGATGAGCTTGTTCTCCTCGACCATGTCCTCCCGCAGGATTGCCCCCGCTGCCACGACGTTGCCGTAGCCTAAGCGCAGGGGGCCTATCATGCCTCCCTGCCCGCCAAGGAAGATGGGCCGCTGGTTGAGCATCACCCCTCTCGGCACGTCGCCGATGAGGGAAGGGGTGGTCTTGTCACCGTCAGGGGTGAAATTGAAATGGATATAAGAGCTCCCCACCTCGCTATGATCCCGCCGGCTCGTCCCACCGGCCATGAGGCAATCGCAGAAGTTGATCAAGCTGCCAAGGGTGACGAAAGGAAAAAGAATCGTCTGCTTCAGCCCGACGCAGTGGCCGGCCACGGTTTCTTCTTCCAGGATACAAGCTTCCCGCACCTGGGCACCGAGTCCGATCCTCGTTTTCTCAAGGAAAAGGGATTCCTTGAAAAACCCACCCTTCAGTTCCACCAGTGAACCGAGCTGGCAGTTCTCGATCGTCACAGGTCCTTCGTACCCGATTTGAGCGCCCGAGGCGATGACGGTTTTCTCGCCGTAAATCCGGCACCCGGGATAGATCGTGACCTCCTTGCCGGAGATCTGTTCCACCCTCACCTCTTCACCGATGTCGAGGGTGAGGGGATTGGGAAGATTGACGCCCCGTTGAATCAGCTGATCGATCTTGCTGGAGAATCTGGGCCTAAGGTCCATGGAAGAAGTGCCTAAAACCAGTGTCTAAAGTTCTAAGTGCGCTAAAGTGCCTAAAGTTAAAAGACAAAAACATTAACCACGAAAGCACGAAAGAAAGCACGAAAAAAAAGTGCCTAAACTCAGTGCCTAAAGTGCGAAGTGTCTAAAGTGACTAAAGTTGAAAAAGCAAAAACCGAAATACTAAGACACGAAGAAAGAACTGATTTGTCTTGATCCTCAAGGCCGAAGGCCGCTCCTCAAGCTGCGCTTAGCACAGCGCTCCTCAAAGCCGTCAGGCTGCTCCTCGAGCGAAGCGCTCCCGCTGTGGCCTTGAGAAAATGGGCATGGCCACGTATTCCTAAACTTGAAAGAGCAAAGACAAAAACATTAATCTCGAAAACACGAAAGAAAGAAAGCACGAAAAAGAGAAATGACGAAAAGGTCAACAGCCTCATAGGACGGGGACATGCCCGTTTTCGAAAGCCCATATCTCCAGTCCCCAGGTCACCAGAGGCTCCTCGCGACCCAATGTTGCGGGGTTTGCTCGTCTGAGCCCCTGTCAGTCTTCCGACATGGCCTCAAATCCCGCAATATTGGGTCGCCGCCCCGGAAAGACTTAGATATGGGCTTGAGAAAATGGGCATGGCCACGTATTCCTAAACTTGAAAGAGCAAAGACCGCTGACCTGCGTCCGTCCCCCAACTATCTAAATTTACTATTCAATGCAGGAGGTTGTCAAGGAGCTGGGGCTTTGTAGACTTTGCAGAGCAACGTGCGAAGGGGCCATCCGCCGCTCGCCGGGTTGCACACATCCGGATCGTCGTCAGTGAGGACATTGCAGTTTGATCTCCAGACGCCGTGAAGGGAGGGATCTGCGCCGTCCTCCTCAGGATACCACCATCCATGCTGCACGTGAACGACTCTGGGATCGATGCCTCTGAAAAGCTCGCATTTCTGGATGATCCTGCCTCTGGGAGACTCGATCCAGGCCCAGTCACCCTCTTCGATTCCCAGGTTCGCCGCTGTGTCGGGGTGGATCTGCACGATCGGATCAGGATGCATTTTCCTCATGGTCGGGAACTGCCGGTGCTCGGAATGATAAAAAGGCTGGTGTCTCCCGCCGGTGATCAGAATCAGGGGATAGTCCCTGGCAAGATCCGGACGGCTGTACGGCGAATCCGGAGGTTCACGGTAGAGGGGCAGAGGATCATAACCAAGATCCTCCAGGGTTTTTGAATAGAGCTCGATTTTTCCCGTGGCTGTCGCAAACCCCCCTTTTTCATAGCGATGATACACCCTGGGCGAAGAGAGATAACCTCCCTGATCCATGAACTTTCTGAAAGTCAGTCCGACGGGCTCGAGCCGGTAATCATACAGCTCCTCCAGGCTTTCCCAGGGCCAGTCTTCCTGCTGGCCGAGTTGCAGTCCCAGCTCCCGCCACACGTCATAGTCGTCACGGCGATCGTACTCGCCCTCGATGCGCTTCGGCATGGCCCGGTCACTCCCGACAACGCCTGAATAAGTCCAGAGGGAGGGTCTTTCCAGGTATGTGGTGGCAGGTAGCACAAAATCCGCCATCTGGCCGCTCGGGGTCATGAACAAATCCACGACCACGTAGAGATCGAGGCTCTTGAGAGCCTTGTAGATGAGGTTGGTGTTGGGCGCAGTGACCATGGGATTGCTGGAAACGGTGATCATCGCGCGGACAGGATAGGGATTCCCGGTGAGGATGGCTCGATAAAGGGTGGGGCCATGGGCAAAGACTTCATAGGAGCTGCGGTTAAAGGCCTCGTTCCCGTACAACCGCTGCACATGGCTCTGGACCGAATCAAAACCTTTTCGGGACATGAGCCGGAAGCGGTCGATGCCGAGGGTTTTGTTGATCTGGCTTTCGGAGAGTCTTTCATGGGCCGCGATCGCCTGCTCGTGGACGATATTGGGATAAGGGCTGGTGAAAATGTCGCCCCCTCTTTCATCGATGTTCCCGCAAAGGGCTGAGAGAATGAAATGGGCATGCAGGGTTTCCACGACGCTCGGAAGGTGTTCGACTCCCATGCCATGATTGGTCACGCCGGGCCTCAGCGTGGCATACCACTCGGCAGCCTGCCTGATCTTTTCAGAGGGAACCCACGTGATCCGGGAGACTTCGTCAACGGGATAGCGGCCGGCCCTTTCCCGGAGTTCGTCAAAGCCATGGCACCATTTCTCAACAAAAGCCCTGTGGTAGAGACCCGCTTCGATGATATGGTTGATCATGCCTAAGGCGAGGGCGCAGTCTGTGCCGGGCCGGATTTGCAGCCACAGGTCCGCATGCCTCACGGAGTCGATTTCCCTCGGGTCGATAACGATGATCTTTGCCCCATGATCCTTCCTTGCCTTTAGGGCGGATCGCCAGAAGACGTCCCAGTAACGCGGGCCGCCCCCGCCCCACAGAAGAACACACTTTGTGTTGTCTCGGACCACGGGAAACAAGCGCCAGCCAAAGAGGACATGGCTCATCACACAGAAGGGACCGTAGCAGATCTGGCCGGCGCCGGTGTGGTTTGGTGAGCCCAAAAGATTAAAGAACCGTTGCCTGATCTCGTCATGGGTCCGGCCCGTGCCGCTGGTGGTGGCGACCGATTCAGGCCCGTGAAGGGCTATGAGGTTTTTGAGCTTTTCGCCGATCTCGGCAAAGGCCTCTTCCCATGAAATCCGTTTCCATTTGTTTTCGCCCCGGTTGCCGGCGCGCTTGAGGGGATAGTCCAATCGGCCGGAGTGGTAGAAATAATCCACCGCGTTCCGTCGCCTCGGGCAGCCCCTGGCTACAGAATAGGAGGACTTCGCACCCGGGAAGGATTCGTCAGGCTCCACGGAAACCAGACGATTTTCGGCCACCGTTGCTGCGAGCCGGCAGGCATTATGACATTGCATGCATATCACTCGCTTGATGGCCGTCACCATAAGGGTAGCTTCCCTTTTTTCAGTTTCCTTTCCCGGAGCGAGAATTCCTCCGCCTACCACGGAGGCCGGGGAATCGGTAGATAAAACCGCCTGTCTCAATAACTGATGAGACTCGGTAGGAAGGTGGCGATTTGAGGAAAGATCATCAAAAGAATCGTGAGCACGATCAGGGCTACAAGGAACGGGAAAATGCCTCGAAAAATGACGTGAAGAGGCACGTCCGGTGCAATGCCCTTGATGACGAACACATTGACTCCCACAGGGGGTGTGATGACACCCATCTCCGCGATCAGGACGATGATGACTCCGAACCATATGGGGTCAAAGCCGAGCTTCATGACCAGGGGAAAGAAGATCGGGATCGTGACCACCACGAGGGCCATGGAATCCATGAAGAAACCGCCCACAAAATAGATGAAAATGATGACGGCCATGATACCCATGGGCGAGATGGGTAGATTCCCGATCCACTCCGCCAGGACAAAGGGGATGGTGGAGACGGCCATGAAATGGCCGAAGACGGTGGCTCCCGTGATGATGAAAAGGACCATGCAGGAGGTGCGCAATCCTTCCTTGCAGGCGTCGAAAAACCCCTTCCAAGAGAGCTGGCCGCGGCCCAGACCGATGAGCAAGGCGCCGCCCGCCCCGATAGCTCCTGCCTGGGTGGGGCTGAACCAGCCGAGAAAGAGCCCGCCGATCGCGAGCAGGAAGAGGATGATCGCTTCGACGATTCCCGAGAAGGCACGCAGTTTTTTCCCCCAGGTGGTGGGAAGCCCCGGGGGGCCGAGTTCAGGGAACCGAACGCACAGGTAACCGACGGTCATCACAAAGAAGAGGGTCAGTATCGCTCCAGGAATCACCCCTGCGATGAAGAGCTTTCCGATGGACCCTTCGGTCATGATCCCGTAGACGATGAAGATGGTGCTGGGCGGAATCAGGATGCCCAAGGTCCCGGCAGCAGCGACGGTGCCCGTGGCGAGCTTGGTGTCGTAGCGGTACTTCTTCATTTCCGGCAGGGCGATCTGGCCCATCGTGGCGGCTGTGGCAGCCGTCGATCCGCAGATCGCCGCAAACCCGGCGCAGGCAAGGACCGTGGCGATCGTCAATCCGCCGCGAAAGTGACCGACCCACGCGTAAGTCGTGTTAAAAAGCCTGCGACTGATTCCGGAAGCGTAGGCATAGTTGCCCATGAGGATGAACATGGGGATGACCGAAAGGGGGTAGGAGGAAAAAGTCTCGAAAATATCCTGAGCGAGCAGGCTCAGGGCAGGGTTCCAGCCGGCCAGGTACGCAAAACCCACGAATCCCACGAGAGCCATGGCAAAGGCTACGGGTAACCTGATGAGAAACAGGAAAAGGAGAAGGCCGATTCCGACAATGCCTGCCGTCACACCGCTCATTTTTTTGTCATCCTGGTCGCCGAATTGATGATTCTCAGAATAAAAACCAAGCAGGCCGGTATGGCGGCAAAGGCGATCCCGTAAGCAAAAGGATACAGGGGAAAACGGGCTGTGGCGCTCACTTCGTTCCCCGCTTGCATGTAAAGGCCGTAATCGCCGAGACGCCAGACGATGAGAACAAAAAGAAACAACCCGAGGAGGTTCACGACGACATCCAACGCAGCCTGAGCCTTCTCGGGAATCAAAATGACAAAGAACTCGACTTGAACATGCCTGCCGAGGATCAACGCAGAGGCAGCGCCGAAAGACACGGCAACGAGCTGGGCAAGCATAACGATGTCGATGGAGCCAAAGACGGGCCGCAGGAATACCTTGGCCCCGATCACGTCAATACAGGTGATGATCATCATGGTGAAGAGCCCGATCACGCCGATCCACTCGAGAAAAGCGATGATCCGGCGATTCACCGTGTCAATCTTTGATAGGAGGGCTGGCTTCCCCTCGGTCATGTGGTTATCCTGTCTTGGTGAGAAAAAGTGACCTATTCCCTATCACGACCCTCATGGGAATAAAAGCCTTATTTCAACCTGCCGGCCATGGGGTTTTCAGAGGCGGGAACGACACAGGGCGCAAGGCCGGAGAGGTCTTTCCCGAACGCCCCGCACCCTGTGCCTTTTTCCTCGATCCCTAAGGCCTCATTTCCTTCGGCCCTGTGGGAGACTTGATTTTGTATTCGATTTGCTTCGCCGTCCAGTAATCGATCCTTTCTTGAAGGAACTTGATCCATCCCCTGACCTCGGACTCCTTAAATCCGGAGCCAACCATTTTCTTGATATAGTCTTCGATCACCGGCTTGGTGGCTTCTTTCCATCTCACGACCTGCTCGGGGGTCAGGTCGATGATCTCCACGTTCTGCTGAACAGCAAATTCCTTGCCCTCGAAATCGATCAGATTCCACATCAGGGCAGTGCGCTCCTTGAATTCTCCGCACAGCTTGTCGAAGATCTCTTTGAGTTCAGGGGTGAGTTTCTTGTAGCTGTTCTTGTTCATGATCACGTAGAAGGGGTATACATTGCCCACCTGCCAGCTTGCGGTCGTGAACTTGGCCACCTCGGCAAAGCGGAAAGTCTTGAGTGTCTCGAAAGGAATGTTTACCCCGTCGATGACGCCCTTGGACATGGCGTCGTAGACTTCCATGACAGGGGTGGGAGCCGGGGTGGCGCCCAGAGCTTTGACCGTATCACCGACGGTCCCGGGCGC
>JAGUZM010000358.1 GCA_020060805.1 Deltaproteobacteria bacterium
ATCGGTCATGTCGCCTTCGGCTCATCGGACTCTTACATTGAAAAGGTCCTCTCCTCGCCGAGACACATTGAAGTGCAGTTTATCGGGGACGGCGATGGTCATTATGCCTGCCTTGGCGAGAGAGAGTGTTCCATCCAGAGGCGGCATCAGAAGATCATCGAGGAGTCGCCCTCGGCAGTCGTCACGGAGAGGGAGCGGGAATTGATTTTCGACTACACCGTGCGACTCGCGAGCGCCATGGGGTATCAGGGTGCGGGGACCATGGAATTCCTCCGCTCCGAACACGGGGTTTACTACTTCATGGAAGTGAACGCCAGGTTGCAGGTGGAACACCCGGTCACGGAAATGATCACGGGCATCGACATCGTCAAAAACCAGCTCCTCGTGGCATCGGGCGAGCAACTCCCTTTCACGCAAGAGCAGGTGGAAAGGAAGGGCCACGCCATCGAAGCCCGGGTTTACGCGGAGGACCCTCTCACCTTTCATCCTTCTCCAGGAAACGTTCGCTCACTCCGCATTCCCCTGGACCTGGAGCATGTCCGGGTTGATCATGCCCTGGAAGAAAACGGGACGGTTCCGGCATTTTACGATCCCCTCCTTGCCAAGGTCATCGCCTGGGGTTCGACGAGACCGGAGGCTATCAACAGGCTTTGCCTGGCCCTTCAGCGATTCAACGTCGAAGGGGTGAAGACGACGATTGCCACCAATTTTTTTATCCTCCGGAGTCGCGACTTCAGCGAGGGCGATTTCAACACCGGCTTCATCAAGGAGATGTTCGGGGATATCCGGTAAGCGGGAAGAGTCGAGGTTTTCCCGCTACGCCGAAGACCTTTAAATCACCCGGCCCGCAGTTATCAGCTTTTTCAAACTCCCTGATCCCCCCCGTTCAATCCTTGCGAGAATTCGCTGAAATACCATGGCCGTAGCCAGGGCATCACCGATGGCCGTGTGCCTCTCATGGATGGTGATTCCGAAATGCTTGGCCACTGCATCCAGGCTCGCCTCGCCCTGATTGAGCCGGATGCCGTAAGGATAGCGGTGAGGGGGGAAGATGAAGGCGCGACACAAGGGCAATGTGTCCAGGATCAGGTTCTGAAGCCCGAAACCATACCTGGGCCGTATCACCTTGTTCACAAAGTGAAGATCGAAGCTGGCATGATGGGCCACCAGGATGTCAACACCGATGAAAGCGAGGAAATCGTCGAGGACGTCTTCCGCCATCTTCTCCTTTGCAACCCTGTCAGGGACGATGCCGTGAATCTTGATGGAGTCGGTCGGGATATTCCTTGCCGGGTTGACCAGTTGATTGAAGGACTCGCCCAGGCGGATTTTGCCGTCAACGACCCTGAACGCGCCGACACTCACCACACGGTCATAGGCCAGGCTCAGCCCGGTGGTTTCAAGATCGAAGACCACATACCGATAAGAGCGGGCGCTTCGGCTCAAATCAATGTGATCCAGGGCAGTGAGGTTCAATCGAGCGGACGGGGGAAGGTCCCTGGCCTTGAGCCTTGCCCTGATCCATCGGTTTCGAAGCCGGGCCAAGAACAGGTTCACGTCAACTCCCCAGGATGAACTGAGTCTGGTACCGAAACTCGATCATTTCTTGAAGTCGGTTGACGACGCCGAAGCTCTCTTTGAGCATTTTCCTCTGAAGACTGTTAAGGGAGGCGGGGTTGACGAAGTTGTCCGGCTCCTTTCCCTGGGAGCGGGCCTCGAGGTGGTCGCTGATCCGGATGTAGTTGATGAAACTGTAGGCTTCCTGAAGGTCCTCATAAAATTCCTGGTCCAGAATTCCCTTCTCTTTCATGATCGCCAGCCTGTCCAGGGTGTTGGTGGCCTCGACGCCCAGATCCAGGGCAAGGATGCGAGCCGAGTCGACCACGGGCGTGAGGCCCCTGTTCTTGAGGTTCAGCTCATCCTTGTGCTCTCCGGATTTCAAGACCACGAAATTCTTCAAGAACCCGAGGGGGGGCCGGGTGTAAAGGCTGTTCTTCGCCAGAAAACGCAAGAAGAGCGGATTCCTTATGATCACCTCGTCGAGCTTTGCCCGAAGGGTGATGAGGAAATCCGTGCCGGCATAAAGGGGCCTGAAGTCAAAAAAGATCGAGGCCATCCTGAGGGTGAGAGGGTTGGGGTCTTCCACCCAGCCGATGAAAGTCCTTTCCCATGCCGTCTCGGTCATGCACCATTGGGGGTTGGATGCCATGATCCCGCCGGGGCAGCGGGGGAAGCCGTACAGGACCAAGCCCTGGACCACCCTTTCCGCGAAGGCAAGAAACCACTTCTTTGCAGCCTGCTCCTGGTCCTTCGGGGTATCCGCCAGCACGAGAGCATTGTCTTGGTCCGTGCGCAGGGTCTGCTCCCGCCGGCCTTCGCTGCCGAGGGCCATCCAGGAATAAGGGCAGGGAGGCTGGCCGAAACCCTCGTTTATCATTTCCGCTTCCGTGAGCTTGAGCAGTTTGAGGGTGACCCGGTCGTTCAATTCAGTGATCAGCTCGACCGTTTTTTTGACAGACCCCCCCTGCCTCAGAAGCCTCTCGCGAACCTGATCGATCTCCGGCCGGGTGCTCACCAGTTCGGATACGGACTGGGATTTCTCTATATCCCGGATGACGCCCACGGGTGAGGCGCCCATCTCAACCCGCAAGTCATGCTCGCTGATGATGCCCGCAAGGCGATGATTTTCCGTGACCAGGAGATGGCTGATCCCGTGCCGGCTCATATCGAGGAGCGCATCGAAGGCAAAGGACCTGGGTCCGATGCAATGAAGAGGGTGAGACATGATCTCAGATACAGGCACATCGGTGCTCAATCCTTTCGTCAAACCTTGGACCGGAGGTCTCTGTCCGTGACGATGCCCAGAGGCGAGCCATCTTGGCCCTGCACGACGATCGATCCGGCCCGGCGGCGGGTCATCAGCTGGGCCGCCTCGCGCACGGAAGTTTCTGGAGGGCACGTGAGCACGTTGGCCACCATCAGCTCAGCCACCCGCTTGCCGATCAGAAGGAGTTCCGGATGAGAGACATCTGTTCCCGCGAGCCGCGTCAGGTGGCGATCCGACGCCTTTCTCAGGGAACGGAATGTGCTGGCCAGAGAAAGGTTGAAATGGCGCTCAAAAGCGGGGCGGGTGTCCACGAGGTTCTTGAACGTTTCGCCGGGCAGAAGCAGGGCGATCATGTCTTCTTCGGCGGTGACGTCGAAAAGCGCTTCTTTCCCTTTCAGGAGGCTTACGGCGCCGAAGATATCACCCTCTCCCCGCTTGTCTACGAGGAGTTCCTCGCTCCCCTCGTCTTTTATGGAAATCCGGGCTGAGCCGACCTGGATGATGTGGAGGTGGGTCGGCGGGGCCTCGCCTCGCTTGACGATCGTTTCGCCCCGAGGATGGAAAACGATTTCCATCCGGTTTGCGAGTTCGACCAGCTCTTGATCGCCAAGGGTGTCAAAGGGCGGGACGGCCCGGAGAAACTGAATGATCCGCTGAAGGGGAAAATCGGTCATGAAAACCCTTTTTCAAAGATTCCTGATCATCCTTTCGAATTCGTCGAACTCGACGCATTTGACAGGCTCCCGGGCGATTCTCAACAGGCATTTGTTGCAGGAGGTGCATTTGGCCTTTCTCTTGTCAGGGGAAGAGAGGAGCCTGCGGGGCAAATCCGGCTCAGAGATCAGGGGCCGGCACATCCCGACAAAATCAACGCCCTGGTTTAACAGCGCCTCCATGGCAGGGAGGGACTTCATGCCGCCCGTCATGGCGAGAGCTTTTCCCCCGATCGCGTCTCTGAAAGGCTGAGCCGCCGGGCGGAAATAAGCCTCATGGTCACCGGCCTCCTTGGCCAGCCGCGCCCTCAGCTTGATCTGGTCCTTGAGGCCGCCACTGAGCTCGATCAGGTCCACCCCGGCCTCCACCAACCCTCGGGCTACCCTTGCGTATTCCCCTACACCCTGGCCCCCTTCATGGTAGTCATCGCAATTCATCTTCCAAAGGATGGGCATGTCTTTTCCCACAGAGCCCCTGATGGATTGAACCACCCCTAGGGCAAACCTCGCGCGGTTCTCCGGGCTTCCACCCCACCCATCCGTGCGATGGTTGGTGACCGGGCTCATGAACTGGCTGATGAGATAGCCGTGGGCCCCGTGCACGGCCACGGCATCGAAGCCCGCCTTCTTCACCCTCAGGGCCGCTTCGCCGAAGGATGCGATGGTTTTCCGGATGAGCTCAGAGGGGGCGTCATCCAGGGAGAATTTCGCCTGCTTTCCCCCATAACTGTAACCGTAGCCGCTGACGCCGCCGTGATGGAGCTGGACTGCACATTTGCATCCTTCACCCCACTTGTGGATCACCTTTGCCAGGCTCTCCAGCCCGTCTATGCAACCATCATCCCAGGCGGCCAGTTGGTTGGTCCACACCCTTCCGCTCAGCTCCACGCCGGCAGCGCCTGTGATGATCAGCCCTGCACCGCCGACGGAAAGGTCGAAGTACAGCTTCATCAACCCTGAGGTGACACGGCCCTCTGAATCGGCCATGTTTTCCATGGTCGCGGAACGGAGAATCCTGTTTTTCACCACCATGCGGTTCACGGAGAACGGTTGATCGAGGCCACCCATAGAGGTTTCCTTTCTCAGCCGGGTTTGTGGCTCCCCTCCGATGCAGAGGGGCTCTCAAGAAAATGAGATGCACCCTTTGACCGGCTCAGGGTTGAGCGATGAATTCATCCGGCGGACTATGAGATCGTAAAAGCACTATCGCATTTGCTCTGATCCTTTTCAAGAGAGTTCCAGGGTCTTCTTGACTTTATCTTTTTGCCAGATTGTGTATAATGCGAAAACCCTTAACCCCGCCTGGATGAGAAAGGGCTCGTGAGGTTTATCGAAGAGGGCGGGGCGGTGTCCACGGCAAGGAGAAAGATAAGCACCTAAGACTCAGTGAACCAACCAGAAAGGAGGAGGCTATGCACGGATACATGGGAAAAGCATTGGTGGTGGACCTGGGAAAAGGTTCTGTCGAAACCCGGGCGTTGCCCCAGGAATGGTACGACGATTTCATTGGGGGAGAAGGCTTGGGCGTCAGGCTGTTCTACGAATACATGGACCCCCGGCGGAAACCTTTGGACCCTGAAACGCCCATTCTTTTCGCCACCGGCCCGCTCAACGGCACCAAGGCCCCTTGCGGCGGTCGGCTGGTCGTCGTATTTCGCTCCTCGGCTACGGGGACCCTGGGGCTGACCAACGTGGGAGGGCACTTTGCGCCGGAGCTGAAAGCGGCGGGATGGGATATCCTGCTGGTCAAAGGCAAGGCGCCAAAACCCGTATGGCTGCGCATTGAGGATGACAAGGCCATCATCGAAGATGCGGCGGGCCTCTGGGGTCAGGAAGTTTCCCCGACGGAGGAATACATCCACAAGAACATGGGAAAGGGAGCGCAGGTCATCTCCATAGGTCCGGCCGGAGAGAACCTGGTTCGGTTTTCGTGCCTGATGACGGACAAGCACCGTTCCGCCGGCCGGGGAGGCGCAGGCGCCTTGCTGGGGTCCAAGAACCTGAAGGCCATCGGCGTCAAGGGAAGCAAGAAGGTATCGGTGGAGAACCCCGCTGCCCTGGAAGCGGCTTCGGCCCGGGCAAAGGAACAGATCAAAGAAGAACCGTTCACTTCGGGTCTCCTGGCGCCTTACGGCACGCCGGGCTTCTACAACGCCATCAGCAGCACGGGCACGCTGCCCACGAAAAACTGGCAGCGGACCACTTACCCGGAATCGCATGATGTGCTCGGCCATGAGGCCTATCACAAGACCCTGGAGGTCAAAGCTTATGCGTGCGCTCAGTGCCCGATCGCCTGTGGCCGCAGGACGAAAATCAAGGAAGGTCCCTACGCCGGCGAGAGCGGTGGCGGGCCTGAGTACGAGACCCTCGGCGCCTTTGGCAGCAAGTGTCTGATCAACGACGTGAGTGCCGTAGCCAAAGCAGGGTATCTCTGCAACGAGCTGGGTTTGGATACCATCAGCGCGGGCCAGATCGTTGCCACAGCCATGGAATGGTATGAGCGGGGGATACTGGACAAAAAGAAGACTGACGGTATTGAGCTTACCTGGGGCAACGTCGAAGGAACCCTGGCTTTGGTCCGGAAGATGGCCCACAGGGAAGGGATCGGCGATCTTCTGGCAGAGGGGTCCAAAGGGGCGGCGGAAAAACTGGGGGGCGATGCCATCGATTATGCCTTTCAGGTCAAGGGCCTTGAAATGGCCTCATGCGGTGTCCAGGCAAGCAAAGGGGAAGCGGTCGTGCACGCGACTTCGCCCCGGGGGGCTGACCATCTCAGGCCTTACGCCTCTGTGATCGACGCGTTCGGCTACCTGGACCATGAACTGGGTATTACCCAGAAGCAAGATCCCCTCCAGGACGGCAACAAGGCATGGGTCAAACCGCTTCAAGAACTCTCCATGGCCACCAACCTGCTCGGGGCGTGTCTGTTCGCCTCCATATGTCTGGCGGTTAAAGCCAGCACCTGGTCTGATTTGCTGACCGCCACGGTCGGGAAGAAGTGGGGGATGAAGGACATGCTCAAGGCGGCTGAGCGGGTGATCAACATGGAACGGATGATCAACCATCGCTACGGGTTTGACCGTAAAGACGACAAGCTCCCCAAACGCCTGTTGAAGGAACCGGCAGCGGACGGCGTTGGCAAAGGCCAGGTGGTTGACCTGGACAAGGTGTTGGACAGCTACTACAAAGCCATGGGGTGGGATCTTGCGAGCGGAATTCCAACGGAGAAGAAGCTGGAGGAATTGAGCCTCGGCTGGATGCGGTGATTTGCCCTGAGCACCGGGAGGCGCATCAGGGTCTTCGAACCTGATACAAGGCGGAGCCCTTCCCTGGATTCAAGGAAGGGCTCCTCGCACTCTGAACGCAGGATTGCTGCTCCGGTGGATTAGGGCAACGCGGCAGATGGGTGTTTTTCAGCCGCCTTCTAGCATTTGATCTTGAGGGCCTTTGGCAGAACCCGGAACGTGAAACGGTCCGCTTCCCAGGCTATGTTGCCGTCCGTCTGGAGAAAAAGAGGCTTTTTCAGCCACACTTCCATTTTTTTACCCGAGAAGTGAGACCCGCTCCGGTTGCCGATAGTGAACGCGGTGAGCGCACCGTAAAGGTTGGGGAACAGGGATTTTTCCGACCAGAAGGCGTGAAGCTTCCGGTCATCGAAACGCGCTCGCGGCGCAAGATTCAGACCATAGCCGTAATAGGGTTGCTTGGTGATCATGAGGGTCAGAAGGTTCCGAACGGAAAATGCGACTCCGTCTATGGTCACATCAGCACGGGTACCTCCGTAAAACCTGAAGTACGCGGCCAGCACCGCATGAACGTACGCGCGAAAACCCGTGATCCCTCGGGCGATCAAGCGGCTGCGAATCTTGAGAATCGTGCTTTCCATGCCCACGCCTGCCATGACAGCTCGCCTTTTGCCGTCGCAGTCGATCAGGTCGAATTCCCTGACCCTCCCTCTCTTGATCCGGCCGGCTATTGTGAAGAGATCGCCTTTATATCCGAGGCCGTAGGCCAGGGCGTTCCCGCTTCCCAGGGGAAGGTAGGCGACCGCTTTCTTCGATGGATCGATCGCGTTGATCACGTCGGAAAAGGTGCCGTCTCCCCCGGCAACGACGATCACGTCATAGACGCTTTCAACCTGCCGAGCGCGTTCCATGAGGCCTTCCAGGGTGGGGATATCCAAGCCGTGCACTTCGGCGCCCAACACTTCTACGGCTCCCTTCAGGGCGGAGCGCTTCTGCTCCAGGGCCATTTTGCCGGAAACAGGATTGGTGAGAATCACGTACCGCATGTTGTTCATTGAATCAGTCCTCTGTGCGGCTCCACCCGCCGGCAGGTGAGCTTCGAGGCCGGCACCAGGGGGTGGTCTCTTCCAAGACTCCTGTTGCAGGAGAATCATTTGGCGAGTATTATTCTATCGGGTAAAAGAGGCCTGTCCAGCACGAAATTTCCTGAATCACCGGCTGAAGGAGGAGGTTTTCCGGGACAGGAAGAGGTTGGTGGTTTCATCTAACCTTCAGAAATGCTACAATAAGACGAAACGACTGACCGATTGAGAATCCGGTTGGGGAACAGGCGGAAGCCATGAAACTCTGTTCCGTGTGCGGCCAATCCGTGGCAGAGGAGATAAGAATCTGTCCCTCTTGCGGAAGCCAGGTGGGGGAGGGCAGAACCTACATCGACGATTACCGGATCGTCGAGGTGACCCACGAAGGCCATGCCACCCTGCTCTGTCATGCCGTCAGGGAACGGACCGGCGAAGAAGTGATGATTCGCCTTTTCAAGCCTCAATCCGGGGTGAACGAGGAAGTTGCCGAAAGGCTGCGCCAGGAACTGGGGGAACTCAGTAAACTTCCTCCCCAGGGCTTTGTCAAGCACTACGCCATCCGGCAGTCTCTGGACGGGCTCTGGTACAGGATCAGCGAGTGGGTTCCCAACCTGAGCTGGGGAGACCTCCTCGCCTCAAGCCGGCTCCACGACCGCCGGGTCGCCTTTGATCTCTTCGCCAAGATCGCGTCCACCCTCCAGGTTCTTCACCAGCACGGTCATATCATCCCCCACCTCATCCTCGACGACATCATCGTCCTGGAAGGAGAGAAGGGGGAGCTTCAGGTCAAGATAGACTACAAGCTCTCCCGCTTTTTTGATCCGAAGATGGATCGGCCCGGACCCATGCTGAAACATCTTCTGGAGTGCCATCCTGACATCGTTCACAACCGGCCCCTGGATATCCGGAGCGACATCTGGTCCCTGGGCAAGGTTTTCGTGGAACTGCTCTCCGCCGACCTTGAGACCAGGGATTACCAAGGCAAGATCGAAGAACTCGACCTCCCTCCTGAATTGCAGATTCTTCTGCGGGTGATGCTGGCGAGCGATCCGGATCTCAGGCCCAAATCCATGAAAGAGATAGAGGCGTCCATCCAGCGTATTCAGGAAAACTTGAGGCGACAGGCCCCCCCTTCGGTTGAGGAGGTTCCGCCGCCCGCGCCCGCCGCGGTCCGAAAGCCCCGCAAAGCGTGGCTGGGCCTGGCTGTCATCGTGGTCCTCCTTATTCTTGCTGGGCTCGTGGCCTGGTTCGCGCAGGAAAGCGATCGGAGGGACGTGGAATCAAAGCTGGAGAGCTACGCCAACCAGTACGCGCAATCCGTCGCGTTCCTCCTGGTCGAGTACTGGCTGGAGGTGAGCGGCGAGCGGGTGTACAGGAACGTGGCAGAGGGCACCGCTTTTCTGGTGGACAGGGATGGATACATGCTCACCAGTCGCCATGTCACCTGCCCCTGGTTGGAGGATTCCCAATTTCAAAGTGCGGTGCAGCTTCTCAAGATGCGTGATATAAGCCCTCGTTTCCGGTACAGGATGTTTCTCTGGTTCGAGGGCAAAAAGGCGTACAACCGGGCAGGCCGCATGATTGAAAGCCCGGAGGTCGCCGACTTTTATTTTGTCGAAAACGCGTTCAGCAACGAAACCCCTCCCCTGGTCCGGATCGCAGGCATAGCCAAACCTCACGTGCGCCTTCGCCAGCTCTTCACAGCGCCCCTCAAGGACGATTTTGCCGTGATCAAGGTAGATAAGGTTCCCTCCGGCGTGGTTCCGATTCCCCTTGACCTTGAAATGGACCCCCGCAAGCTCGCCAAACTCACCCGGGTCATCGCCCTGGGATTCCCCTTAGGAAGCCGTACCCAGACCGACACGGTTAATGTAAGCGTCGTCCGCGGCAACATCCGGCGGTCTTTTGAGAACATGTTCCAGATCGACGCCTCCCTTCACGGGGGCAACAGCGGGGGGCCTGTGATTGACGGCCGGGGAAAGGTGATCGGCATCGTCTCCGCCGTGGCTTTGGACTTCACCCAGGGCCTGGTGCCCATGATCACGCCCGTGTGGGATATCGGCCTGATCCTGCCCATCCGGGAGGCGGTGGAACTCCTGAACGATCTCAAAGCAGGCCAGGCAAAGTGGAACGGGGTGCTCGACTTCTCCCAGGAAACGGCCCTCGTCAAGATCAAAGACACGGCTGCCAGGGGTCGCTGGGCAGAGGCGATGCACATGGCTGACGAGGAGGTGGCGAAAAGCCTGCAGCCCGCCTTGGTCGCCGCTGCGGGGATGCTCCATTTCTGCAATGGCGACTACCGGGGCGCGCGCCTTCGGTTTTCCCAGTCTCTTTCGATGGACCCGGACGACAACGAAGCCCGGCTGATGCTGGTGCTGATCGACTGGCTCTCAGGGCCCCGCGAGGCGGAACCGGTGAGGAGGCAACTCCTGGCAGCGGATTGGAGAAGCGCTGCCGAATTCCAGGGATACCTCGCCAGAGTGCTTGAAGGCAGCGTGAGTGTTCAGAGCGCCCTAAAGGGCTGGTACACCCCCGCTGAGAAAAGCCGGGTTTATTACATCGGGGGGCTTCTGGCCTCCAGGGAAGGGAAGAAAGAAGAAGCAGAAAGGTTGTTGCAGGAAGCGGTGCTTTCGAGCGAACCTGACTCCTGGGAGTTTCTCCTGAGCCGGGTGATGCTCGAGAACGTGAGGAAAGAGCGGCGCAAGGCTCTTCAGACGGATGAGCAGTGGGCAGAGTACTCCGCGCAAATAGGGCGATTCGAAGCCTTGATGCGTGACACCGTGGAGGGCAAAAAGGAACTCCAAGAGAAACTTACCCCCCTCTGGGCAAGGCTTGCAGACACTTCGATACCCTTGGAGGAAAAGCGGCGCATCCTGGAAGAGGTCCTTGATCTCGACCCTGAAAACCGCATGATCCTGGCCACCCTGGCCGACAGTACCGCCGCCCTGGAGGCGTGGCCCGAGGCTCTCGACTACCTCGGGAGATTTCTCAAAGGAGGAGGCCGGCAGAACGCTGTTCGGATGAGCCTCGGCCTCCTGGAGGCCGGGATCTTCCACTACAAGGACCAGGAAAAGGAAGCCCATGAGAGGCTGAACGATTTCAGCGGCCGTGTCCGTGACCCCTGGTTCCTGACGGTTTGCGAATACCTTCGGGGACGCCAAACCGAGGAATCGATCGCAAAAGAGGCCCAGGACCGGCCCGAGGACATTCTAACCGCCTACACGGCCATGGGCTTTTGGGCTGAAGGCTCCAAGGACAAGAAGAAAGCCCTACGCTTTTACAGGGAAGCCCTCGGCACCTTTCTCGCCGATTGGCTCCAGTACGACTTCGCCAAGGAACGGGTCAAACGCCTCAAACAGGCGAGCAACTGACACCAGCCCATTCGTGCCTTTGTCCATGCAGGGAGCTGCAAAAAGGCTTTTCCCCCGGGATCAAAGCCTGTCGCAACGAATCAGGGCAAGGGCTTCCTCCAATTCCTCATCCATCAGTTCGGTGAACTTATGGATCGGATAATCAACGCTGCACGAACCGCAGCGCAGCACCACCTGCCTTCAGGTTTTCTTGAGGATGAGTTCGCCGCCGCAAGACGGGCATGGCTTTCTTTGAGGTTTCATGATTCTCTTCCCTTTTCCCCTCCTTTCAGTCGTTCCCTGAGCATTCGAATCATGTCGCGGGCCGTCCCGGAGGGAACGATCAACCACAGGCTCTTGAGATACCGAAAGGTCGCACCCTTGAGGGCAAGCCCTAGGAGATCGGCCATGCCCTCCGCCTTGATGAACCCGTATCGGGTGCCGATCAAGGGGAGCGCGAGAGAGCGAATCCGCAGGTTTTCGGCAGCCTTGAAGATCCCTTCGAGGGCTCGCTCCACCCACTCTTCCTTGAGAGAGGGATCCTCGTTGAAGTCGTGGACGATCGCAAGGATCTGAACAGGGTCTTTGCCCCTGATCAAAACGCTCCCGGGAGGTTCAGGCCGGGTTTCCATCAGCTGGGACATGATTCGGGTCATGGGCATCTTGGGGTCCCGGACCCTGGGATCCGCGCTCATGACGAGAAAAGTGTCCTCTTCAAACACGAAACCCTCGGGGCTGAAGGGTGGGGCATCCTTGGGGGACGCGACGATTTGCAGTTCCCCGAGGGACATGCAGGAGGAAAAGCTCCCTCGAATCAGCCTCAGCCTGGGCGTCTTCCTTCCAGCTCTCCCCATAACCCGACCCGGCTCGACCTATTCCTTTTTGCCCCAGGTCTTTTCCAGAAACTGGTCCCTGCCAGAACCATGCCTGTAAAACTTGTACCTGAGAGGGTTCTTCAGGTAGTAGTCCTGGTGGTACTCCTCCGCTTCGTAGAACTCGCCGGCAGGAAGGATTTCAGTGACGATCGCTTTCTGAAACTTGCCCGAGGCCATGAGTTTTGCCCTGGAAGCCAGAGCCTGTTTCCTCTGCTCCTCATTGTGGTAGAAAATAGCTGTCCTGTACTGGGGACCGATATCCACAAACTGGCCGTTTCCCTGAGTGGGGTCTATGTTTTTCCAGAACACATCCAGCAGTTGCTCATAGGTCACCCGCGACGGGTCATAGGTGACCTGAATCGCCTCCACGTGGCCTGTCCGGCCCGATGAAACCTGCTCATAGGTCGGGTTCTTCTCTTTCCCGCCCGTGTAACCCGAGATCGTGGAGATGACGCCGTCCAGCTTATCATAAGGAGGCTCCATGCACCAGAAGCATCCTCCTGCAAAGGTCGCCTTTGAATGGTCCTTATCCGTCCCCTTGGATTCACCCGATACACCTTCGATGTTAAACGTCAAAACACCCATAAGAATCAACCCCGTGGCAATGAAGATCAGTCGTTTCATGAAAATCACCCACCTTCGCAGGAAGTCACGGTCTCCCAGCCGAGGAGGAATGCGGGTGTCCACCGAAGCCTCAGCAAAGGAGGACTGGAGCTTCGGCGGGTTACGCTGTACCGCAAGTGCCACGGGTCTGCCCGTGGAGCTCCACCTTCTTTTGCTGGTGAAAAACGCCTTCCCGCGTTTTTAGTTCGTTACGGTTTAACATAAGCATCATAGAGGGAAATACACGGCAGGCTTCTCCGGGGAAAGATCGGTTCGCTCCTTTCTACGTTCTTCCCCTGGCTCTGACCACGGGCTCGATCAGATTCTCCACAGGGGCATGGTCGTCCGTGAGAATGCGGTATTGGCACCGCCATGCCAGGCGGGACAGCTCCGCTTCATTCAAAAGGCAACCGTCCAGCTCAAGGGCATGCCCGGCGCGGTATCTCAGGATAGCTCCATGAATGGCCGGGTCATCGGAGTTGAAGGCGGCAACGACGAATGTGTCCCGGTCCTTTGAAACGCCGTGCCGGTTTGAGCTGAAAACATAGACATGCCGGAAGGCCTTTTTGAGGGTGAGCATGAAGGCTCCGAGAAGGTAGCCCCCTTTTCCGAAGTCGTCGATCACGTTGTGAAGGAGGACGCCGTCGGGTTTCAGACGCCTGGCCAGCTTCTGCTGGAATTCCGCCGTGGTCAGGTGGTAGGGGATGGAGAGATCCGTGAACACATCGCCCAGGATGAGGTCATACATCCGGCCTTCGGGCAATGCATCCACGGCGATACGGGCGTCCATCAGGTAGGTTCGAATCGTCGTGTCCCGCTCGAGCCCGAGGACGGCGTGGCTGGCTTCAAGCACGAGAGGATCAATCTCGGCCACGTCGCAGGCAGAATCAGGCCACATGGCCTGGACCCAGCGAGGGAAGGTATAGCTTCCGCCGCCAAGGAAAAAGGCGGATATCCCTTCTTTGTCCGCCACAAAGATTTTCGCCACCTCCGCGTAAATCTTTTCATAGGAGTAACGGAGGTACAGCGGGTCATCCATGTCGGTATAGCCGTGGATGAGATAGTCCAGGACCAGGGTGCGCACCTGCCGGTTCTGCTCCGAAACTTCCTCGTAGACCTTCACAAGCTGGTAATTGCCGTCGTGGTAGAACAGATGCTTTTGCCAGAACTCAACAGAACGGCCCTTCACCTCTGAGAAGAAAACTTTCTTTTCCCCTTCCTGAAGTCCGAGTTTGCAGGCAATCTGGAAGGGGGCGGCCGAAGCGGACTGGGAAAGCCAGAAAAAGGAGGCAACCGCGACGATCCAGAGAGCATGGACCAACCTGAAGGGGCCGAGACAGAGGCCGATAAAACCCAACCCAAGGGCGATCAGGAGGATCACGGCCTTGGAGCCGAGGACGGCGATCAGGACGAACCCTGTGGCGAAAGTGCCCAGAATGCTTCCGATAGCACCCCATGCATAGACCGAACCGATGGTGCTCCCCACGGCTTTTGACCGATCCAGAGCCATCTTGGCGGTCACGGGGGAGATGGTCCCCAGGAGCAGGGCAGGAAGGATGAAAATCAGGAGTGCGGAGAGGAAGACCCTCACCGGGAACATGACCTCCCAGCGTTGCTGGAGGTTCCCAACCAGGTTGTTGAGATAGAGGGAGAGCACGCAGGCAAGGGATGCTGCCAGGAAAAGCCAGCCCAGGGACCGTTCCGGGTTCCAGCGGTCCGCCATCTTCCCGCCCAGATAGTTGCCGATACTCATCCCGGCCAGCACGACGCCGATGATGGAGGTCCACGTGTACAGAGAACTGCCCAGGTGCCGGGCAATCAGCCGGCCTGCCACCAGCTCGACCACCATGATGAAGGCCGAGCTCATGAAGATAATGATGTGGGGTGTGTACCGCCAACCTTTCGGGACAGCCTTTGGCGTATAAACTTGAGGCCTATCCTTTTCCGCAGCCCGGGCCTCGGTTATCCAGGCCATGTCTTCACCCATGCAGGTTCTCCAAGGATCACATCTCAGGAATCCGTTGAATTGGTCCCCAGTGCGGCTCTAAAGAAACCACCCCCCTGGGGTCGGCGTGGAAGACCCCCCGGCGGTTGGGGCCCCGACGGAGAAAGTCTATTGAACCATGATGGGGAAATCAACTGGAAAGGCGCAACCCGTGGGCAAAGGGGTATCGATGCGCTTCTGATCGGTGTTTCCTTTGCAGTTGAGGCGTTGGCTGGAAGAGAAGGCTCAACGCGGGTGCGGGCTCCGAATGATGTTGACGGCGGCAGGATTTAAGTGTTTCATCCTAACTTTGTTTATCAAAATTGATTATTCGATTCGGGTGATTAGCTTTTACCGAAATCGAAAGGAGCCAAAGCCGAGTGAGATTGTTCCTTTTTCTGCTGACCTTCTCCCTGATTTACAGCCTGCTTCACGGCTACGCCTTCATCAGGGCGAAGCAGGCTCTTGCCTTCGGCCCGGCCGCCACAGTCCCGGTCGTGATCTTCATGCTCATCATGATCTTTTGCCCTGTCCTCGTGCGGGTCATCGAAAACGCGGGGCTCGAAGCTGCGGCGAAGGTCCTCGCCTACATCGGTTACACATGGATGGGGATGCTGTTTCTGTTCATATGCGCCTCTCTCGCAATGGACGCTTACAGGCTGATCATCTACCTCTTGAAGGTTATCATTCATCAAAACCTCTCCGCCGTCACTCTTTCGGCCAAAATGGCATTCTTCATAGCCCTCGGCGTCTCCGTGCCCATCGCAGCACACGGGTTGTATGAGGTTTTTGACATCCGGACCGAGCACGTGGCGGTGAAGACCCCCAAGATCCCAAAAGAGGTGGGGAAAGTCAGGCTCGTGCAGGTGACGGATGTTCATGTCGGAGTGATCGTGCGGGAAGCGAGGCTGGAGAGAATCCTCAGGGCCGTGAAGGAAGCCGAGCCGGACATTTTTGTCTCAACCGGCGATCTTGTGGATGGACAGCTCGATAACCTGAAAGCCCTGACCAAGATGCTCCAGGAGATTCAACCGCGGTACGGGAAATTCGCTGTCCTGGGGAACCATGAGTATTACGCGGGCCTGGCCAGATCCCTGGCATTCACGACAGAGGCGGGGTTCACCGTCCTGCGTGGCAAGGGAGTGACGGTCGGTGACCTTATCACGATAGCCGGCGTGGACGACCCGGCAGGGCGGTCGTACGGGCTTTCCGTCGAGGTGAAGGAAAGGGATTTGCTGGCGCGTCATCCGAGGGAGAAGTTCACCATCCTTCTGAAACACCGACCCTTGGTTGACAAGGACGCCATCGGCCATTTTGACTTGCAGCTCTCAGGGCATTTTCACAAAGGGCAGATCTTTCCCTTCCTTCTTATCGTCAAAGCCCTGTATCCTTACGTCGCGGGTCTGTATGAGCTGAATCCCGGTTCCGCCCTTTATGTGAGCAGGGGCTCAGGGACCTGGGGGCCGCCGATTCGTTTTCTCTCTTCCCCTGAAGTGACGGTCATTGACATCGTCAGCGAAGAACTCAGCCCCTAAGAGGGTTTCTTCCCTCCCGGATCGGCGTGGCCTCTCCCTTGCCCTCCCCTCTGTTTTTCCGGCACCGGCATCAATAAAGGAAGCGGTAGCGCAACAAGGGGCATACCCGGCTCCTGTCTGATCCCTGGCTGGCGGTCAAGGCGGAAATTTCAACGCCCCCTGCTTTTTGCATTCAACGCTGAGACCTGTTTTCGGAGGGAAGGGAGATGCTTGAGCAGGATTAGAAACCGCCGAAGGGATAAAGGAATACCCAGTTCTTGCCCCTGAACCATTGCCCCACGATCAAAAAAAGAATCTGGCTGAGAACAATTATCAGGAATATCAGGTTCAGGATCCATCGGTCCCTGGAAAACCACTGCCCCCCAGGACTGCGGCTGCGGTCGAGAAACGGGGCCAGAACCAGAAAGGCGGCGATAAGCGTGGGGACCATCACTCCTCCCCAGAAAGCTGAATGGCTCACCATCTCCTGCACGCCTACGAAATACCAGGGCGCCTTCACAGGGTTGGGAGGGTGTTGCGGGTTTGGGCGCTCGAAGATGGGGGAGTGAAAAAAATTAGCTGCCAGGAGAAGCAGAGCAAAAGTCAACAGGGCGACAGCCGCCTCCGCCCGATAGAGCCACGGATCAACAGGAAGGCTTTCACCGCGGCCTTCCTGTGAGGCAGCCAGGCCGCCGCTTTTCCGGAAACGCCACAGGTGCAGCCCGGTGAGAATGATGAAAAGGGGCGGCAGGAGGCCCACGTGGATCGCGAAGGCACGGGGCAGGGTGTCTGCCCCGATGTCTGCCCCGGCCAGGATAAAGCGCCTCAATTCCTCTCCCAGGACCGGGAAATACCCCATCAGCGTGGCCCCTACCTTGACCGCCCAGTATGAAACCTGGTCCCAGGGCAAGATATAGCCGGTGAAATTCGCCATCAGGGTGAGGGAGAGCAGTCCCAGGCCATACATCCAACAGAGCTTTCGCCCTTTGTACCCAGCGGTCAGGAACACGCGGATCAGGTGCAGGGCTGAAAAAATCAGGAAGGCGTTCGCGGAAATGTAGTGAAGATCCCTTATGAGCCGCCCGTACCTCAAGGTCGTTGTGATGTGGAGAATTTTCTCGTAGGCATGCTTCTGGTCAGGGTTGTAGTAAAGGAACAGGGTAAGACCGGTGACAAAAATGGTTCCCAAACACGTGAGCGCTGCGATCCCGAACCCGAGGGTGGCGAGAGGGTTCAGCGTCCTGAGAGACACCTTCTGAGGGTGAAGGTGGTCGATGAAGTGCCTTCTTTTCCCTGACATAGAATCAAGCCTATGAAGTTCCGTGGGAAAGTCGTTACCCTTCCAGGGAGACCCACAGCGGGCGGTCGAGCTTTTCGCCGCTCCGAACCCAGATCAGTCCGTCGTGGATCAGAACCTTATGCCATTTCAGGGGCTCTGATGCCGGACCAGAGTAAACCTCACCCATCGGCCCGAAGTCACTGCCGTGGCAGGGGCAAAAAAAACCCTCGCTCCCGCCGGTCACGATGCAGCCGAGATGGGTGCACTCGAGGTTCAACGCGGCGATTTGACGGTCCCGAACGACAATGGCAACCCTTTTCTCGGGGAAGGGAACAACGCTTGCGGACATGGCAGAACGCAAAGGAGCAACGTCCTGCCAGTGGGCGGGCGTAAACTTCCCTGCTGCCAGCCAGACGTCCAACAGCACAGATCCGAAGGCCGCGAAAGTGGTCCCGAGAAACCCGAAGGTCAACCCCTTGCGGAGGAACTCCCTTCGATTCATGGTTTATCTCCTTTTTCACCGGAGCCGGAGAACTGTCTCACCTTCTTGACCAATGCCCATAGGTCACGGGGCTGGAGTTTATCCCTGAATGAGGGCATGGCGGTCCCGGGCACACCGTCGTGAAGGGACCGGGCGATACGGTCGTCCTCTATTCCAGCAAAGAACGGGGCGTTTCTCAGGTTGCGCGGCTTGGGCAGGTATTTAAGGTATTCAGGGCCGGTGCCGGTCCCGACCTTTCCGTGACAGCGAACGCAGTGCTTTCCAAACAGGTCTTCCCCGCGATCCAGAGAGGGCGTTTCGGAAGGCCTTGGCGGGAGAGGTTGAAGAGGCTCCTTCTCCATCCGGCTTATGCCCACGAAGGAAGAGAAGATGAGGCCCACAAGGTCATTCGTTTCAGAATCGGAAAGGACCTGTCCGTACGGGGGCATGGAGGTGCCGGGGATGCCCTCGGAAAGGCTCTTCACGATGCGTTTGTCGCTGATGCGACGGAAAAAGGAAGCATTGTTCGCAAAGGCCCTGGGGAAATTGGCCAGGTTCGGCTGAATGGACCCGAACCCGTCTCCTGCTGCTGCATGGCATCGCTGGCAGAGTGCCATGTACAGGGATTTTGAATCCCCGTGATCCGAGTGCTCAGGCTTGTTCGCTCCGTCCACGAGGAGAAATCGAATCAAGGGGTCTTTTGTTTCATGATCCATGGGGATAATGGGCATCGTGGCGCCGGGAATGAGGCTGGCGGGGCTCGAGACAAAACCGTCGAGATATTCCCGAGAGCGCATGTTTCCTATGAAGGTGAGGTCCGGGGAGATCTGCCCATCCGCTTCCTTGAACTTATGGCAGCCCGTGCATTTCGCGGCTTTCAGGAGGTCCATGCCGGCCACTCCGGGGGCCTTACCGGAAGCTGGCTGCGGGATGGCGGGAGACATGCGCCCGGTCTCAAGAATCATGGGAGTGACGTAGAAGGGATCTTTCACCTGGCTCTTGAGGAAGTAGGTGATTTGGGTCGCCTGGGACCGGGAAAGGGGAAACCGGGGCATGATGGAATTGACCGGTTCGCTCTTGGGGTCACGGATGGCTTCGTAAAGCTTCTCGAGACCAAGGTAGGACCCGATCTCGCTCAAGTCCGGGCCATAATAGCCCCCGCCCTTGAGCGTGGCGAGCCGGTGGCACGTCCCGCACGGCTTGGAGACAAACAGCTCATAGCCTTTCCACGCTTCCTCAGCCCCCTTGAGAGGCTTCAGCTCGTGACACTTGTAACAGCTCGCCTGCAGGTCCTTCCCCTTCAAGACTTTCCGGGCACCGTAGCCCGGAAGGCCATGGGACAATTCAGGGTCGAATGCCATCCCTTCTCCGAGATGGCACCCTGTGCAGCCCAACTTCTCCAGGGAATGGGGAGCAATGTCCGGATGGCCCGACCCCTGATCTTTCGAAATGGACGCGCCGAGAAAGACATGGCACGTGTTGCAGTGTTCTCTCACAGGGTTCCCACCCAAATCAACCGTGATATCCGAAATCATGTCTGCGTGATGGGCATGCTCCTGCTTCCATCCATGGGAAGCTGAAAAAAGCACTGCTCCAAGGGCGAGCAGGATCGTGGCCCTGAAGCAGTGGTTGATCCAGACAGGAATTCTCGCCTCAGCCTGGTTTTTCAAGCGTTTCCCGACATGGTGAACTTTTCAGTTCTTAAGTTTATACTTCTTCTCGATGGCCTGACTGATTTCTTGCTCGGAAGCCCCCAACTGGGACCACAGGAAGCCAACCATGGCTTCTCCAAAGCAGATGTTTCACGTCGAGCCGTGACGGTCAAATTCACCGCCCGGTTTACCGTCCTGGACAAAACAATAAAGAAGACTCTGATGTCCCATCCGATCGCAGAAGCAATAGCAGGTGATCTTGCTCAGCAGCCCAGGCTCCTTCACAGCGATTTTGTAAGCGGTTTCGGTGGCATCGTTCGTGAAAACAAACTGGGGGAAATTATACCTGGACCAATCCTCATTCGGGTACTTTTTTTCGAAGGCTTTAATGGCCTCTTCCGTCAATTCAGACATCTTCAAGTTTGCGATCCTGTCGAACTCCTTTTTTTGCTCACTTGTCATCGCGTAAGCAGGGAGAGCGAGAAGGACTATTAAGAAGGCCCCCAAATACCTTTGAAGCTTCAAAAGGACACTCATGATTTTCCCTCCTGTTGAAATCCTTTACCGCGATCATCCGTGCTTTTCTTACGGGCAATATGGGGGGCCACCCATGAGCCCGCCGTGTCCCTGGTGAGATCGCGGATTGTGCTTTGCTCCCTCAGTGTCGGGAGCGACGTGACCCTGTCCCGTTTCACCCTGGCTCTGCGCCGGCGGGGTGCCGGTATCCTGGTCCATCCGCTGAGGGCCCATGGACCCGGTATCATGCGTCATAGACCCGGGGCCCATCGAGGCGCCGGTTCCTCCCGGCGAGCCGCCGTGAACGCCCATGGCCTGCGCATACCCGCCATTCCCCAAAATGAGGGTGAGAGCCACCAACATCCCAAACAGTTTGATCTTCATGGCTTGTCCCTCCTTCTCATTGATCTTGCCCCCAAGGTAAGGGACACATTTGAAGGAGGTATGATGGAGTTATGAGAAAATCATGAAGATTTGAAAGAAGGGTCCAGGGGGAGGTATACCCGGAAGACAGTCCCCTCGCCGACTTTGCTTTCCACCTCAATCCGTCCACCCAGGGCAGTGGCCAATTCTTTGACAATCGCGAGGCCTAAACCGAACCCTGCGGAGTCATATTTCTCGGCCTGATAGAACCGGTTGAAAATGAACGGGAGATGCTTTTCCGGGATACCCTTACCCGAATCCTTGATTTCCACGAAAAACGTCTGCCCGTGAAGGCCGTAGTCAACCCGGATGCCTCCTTTTTTTGTAAATTTCATCGAATTGGAAAGAAGATTCCTCACGATCTTCTCCAGTTTTTCGACATCCATAGTCACTACCAGGTCCCTGTCCTGGGCCATCTCCAATTTGAGGTTTTTTTCGTTTGCCAAAGGGAGCATTTCCCTGAACAGTTCCGAGAAAAACTCCTTGAGACTGACATCGGTCGATTCGCTCCTTTCAAGAAAACTGGCCTCAGCCACGGTCAGATCCTCTATCCCTCGGATGAGGAGGACTAATTTCTCCGTTTCGCCCTGGATCACCCCAAGGGCCGTCTTAGGGTCATCCATGAAGCCGTCTTCGATCGCTTCCAGATGGGTTTTTATGATGGTCAGGGGAGTCCTGAGCTCGTGGGTGATGTTGGATAGCAGGTTCTTCCTCAGGGCTTCCTCTTTTTGTAGAGACTCTGCCATGAAATTGAAGGATTCAGCCAAGCCG